>JBBRBO010000029.1:0-33000 GCA_038205805.1 Desulfomonilales bacterium | reverse complement strand
ATGTGTCCTTGGTGGACCTGAGCGTGGTGGTGAAGAAAAGCACATCCGTAGAAGCAGTGAACAACGCCGTCAAGAATGCTGCCGACGGTAAGATGAAACACGTGCTGCAGTATTCGGATGAACCGCTGGTGAGCACGGACTTCATCAACAGCCCCTACTCTTCTATTTTTGACGCTCCTTCGACGTTCTGCGTTGATGGGAACCTCGTGAAGATTCTCGCCTGGTATGACAACGAATCCGGCTATTCCGCACGAATGGTGGATCTTGCCGTCATGGTGGGCAAGGATCTCTAAACGGCGCCGCGTCCGTGATTTGTTCCCGTCGGTAATCGTTCATCGGGCTTGAGACGCCTCCAGCCTTGGTGAAAGCCGGAGGAGATTGATCTCCCCTCCGGTCAACCCATAGTAATTCCAAATGACTGGATGGTTCCCGGTGAACGGGAACTCCGAAGGCGCGGGCTACGTCACTCACGAAGCGGGATGCGCCATGTCGGTGGATGTGAGCCGTAACCGTTTACCGCAATCCCTCCCATTGTGCCGTCCTTTTCATCCGTAGTAAGATTCCGTGAGTGGACGCCTACAGTCGGCGCGTGATCGCTTTCCACACGTCGGCGGGGAAATTGTGAACCGACGAACAGCTCCTGTCTAATGGGGGAAATTATGTCCGTAAAAGATATTCGTGAAATTGATCTCAAGGGAAAACGAGTTCTCTTTCGTTTCGATTTTAACGCTCCTTTGGACGCAAACGGCGCCATTAAGGACGACACCAGGCTTCGTCGGGCTTTGCCCACCATAAAGTATGCCGTGGACCACGGAGCGAAATCCATATTAACTTCCCATCTCGGGCGCCCCAAAGGCGAAGTTCGGTCTGAACTGAGCCTCAAGCCCGTGGCGAATAAGCTCAGTGAACTCCTGGGCGCCGAAGTGAGATTCGTCAATGAGAGCGTCGGCCCGGACGTGGAAAAGGCCGTAGCCGAACTCCCTGAAGGTGGATTGCTGCTCCTGGAGAATCTGCGCTTTCATCCCGGTGAGACGAAAAACGACCCGGAATTCTCGAAACAGCTCGCTTCCATAGCGGATGTGTATGTCAACGACGCCTTCGGCACGGCCCACCGGGCTCACGCCTCAACCGTGGGAGTGGCGGATCTCGTAAAGGAAAAGGCCGCCGGCTTTCTCATGAAGGAGGAACTGGACAATCTCTCGAAGGCCTTTGCGAATCCCACTCACCCTGTGGTGAGTATCTTCGGCGGCGCCAAGGTTTCGGACAAGATGGGCGTGCTTCGGCATATTTTGACGAAAATGGACACCATTCTCGTCGGCGGCGGCATGGCCAACACCTTCCTCAAGGCATACGGCTACGATGTGGGCGGCTCAAAGATCGAAGAGGACATGACCAACCTTGCATGGGATATTTTACGGGCCGCAGGTGAGAGAGGTTGCGCCGTGCTGCTCCCTGACGATGTGGTCATTGCGGAGAAAATGGAACAAGGAGTGGCCACTCGAGTGGTGGACGCATCCGAGATACCGGCGGGTCACATGGCCCTGGACATCGGCCCGAAAACCATAGCCCTTTTCAAGGAGCGCATCGCAGACGCCGGCACAATCATCTGGAACGGCCCCATGGGTGTGTTTGAGATCCCGGAATTCAGCAAAGGCTCCATGGAAATTGCGAAGGCGGTGGCGGATTCCACGGCGTTCACCCTGATCGGCGGGGGCGATACGCTTCGAGCAGCGGCTCAAGCAGGCATCTCGGATAAGATCTCATATATCTCCACAGGGGGCGGCGCCTTCATGGAATTCATGGAAGGCAAGACATTACCCGGTGTCGCGGCATTGGACACGTAAGCGTCCTATTCTCAATCAAAAAAGTTAGCATTAGCTAACATCACCGGGACCACTGCCGCCACTTTGGAATTGCGGATGGGGTAATCCGGCGGAGAAATGAGGCTCGGCGCCGGCTCTTAGCGAATGCCTCTATTTACGAACGAATACGAAAGGATACTATTGTATGGGAGAACGTAGGGTAATAATCGCGGGCAACTGGAAGCTGCACAAAGGTCCGGCTGAGGCCGCGCAACTGATTTCCGGCATTAAACAAGCGCTTTCAGGCGCGACATTTGATTGCGAAGTGGTGACCGCTCCGCCCTTCACGTCTATATGCAGCGCTGTGGAAGCGGCGAAAGACTCACCCATTAAGATAGCGGCCCAGGATGTCTACTGGGAAGACCAAGGCGCCTTCACAGGCGAGGTGTCCGCTCCCATGTTGAAGGAGTCAGGGTGCTCGTACGTGATAATCGGTCACTCCGAGCGTCGGCAGTTCTTCGGCGAGACGGACGAAACGGTGAATTGCAAGATCATCGCCACGCTCAAAGCGGGGCTGATCCCCATTTTCTGTGTGGGCGAAACCCTGAATGAACGGGAATACGGCGGGACCTTCGACGTTATTCACCGGCAAGTCGCGAATGGCCTCCAGAATGTTACTATTGACGACCCGGATCGCTTCGTCATCGCATATGAACCTGTTTGGGCAATAGGCACCGGGAAGACCGCGAGCCCGGAACAGGCGCAAGAGGTTCATACGGCTTTGCGGAAAGAACTCAGCGCTTCTCGCGGCGCCGATGTTGCTAATCGGGTTCGAATCCTATATGGTGGCAGCATGAAAAAGGAGAACGCGCGGTCCCTTATCGGTCAGCCGGACATAGACGGCGGTTTGATCGGCGGGGCGTCACTGAAAGTCGAGGACTTTCTGGGGATTATTTCCGCAGGTTCAAAGAGTTAAGGAGTATTTCGCCGGATGTTTTTAACGTTAGTTCTCGTGATCCACGTGCTGGTGTGCATTGCCCTAATTCTGATTATTCTGCTTCAGAGCGGAAAGGGCGCCGACATCGGAGCTACCTTCGGCGGCGGATCAAGCCAAACGGTGTTCGGGAGTACCGGCGCTACGACTTTCTTGAGTAAAGTCACCATCAGCGCCGCGGTTATATTCATGCTCACTTCCATCTTCTTGACCTACTTCTCGGACCGCAGCGGCTCGACAGTGGAACGCTCCATCATGTCCGATCAGGGGGCTCCGGTGAATCCAATAGCCCCGCCTGTGGGACCTCCGGCTCTGCCCCAGGGACCAATCGCGGAGGGTGGAGAAAAAACCCCGGCTGAGGCGCAGAGCGCCACTCCAGCGGACACGGGACAGGCGCAACCCACGGCCCCTGCCGCAGCAGCGCAGCCCGCAGCCCCTGCGGCTACTCCGTCTGAGCCCGCGCCTTCAGGTCAGTAAGCCTAAGAAGAAATCTTGGGGAGACTCTTCTTGAAAGAAGGCTTCTCCCCAAAACCCTCTCCAAGATATTGTTACAAAGGCCGCAACACAGCACTTCGTAGGTAGACACGCTTTGTTTCGGCACAGAGTTAAGCTGCTTACAAAACGATCTTCACCGACCTTGCTTCTTTGCCGCTGAACAACGTGAGCTTCCCTGTTCACGAGGAACCGTATGTTTCACGTGGAACATAGGGCGGTTGTTATTTAAGCCATTGATATTCGCAGGCTATGGGTCGTCGCGATCATTTTCTTGATTGCCGACGCAACTCCCCATGTGACCGTTTCTTCACATATCTTGCCCTGCATACCGCTTGCAAATGAAAAAAAGTAACCGTTCTCCAGGCGCCTCGCAAGCATTGTAAATCACTTATGGCAAAGTCCGGAGGGGCGACACATATCGCCTCCGGCCTTCACTAGACACCGAGCCGCCTCAAGCTCTGTGAACAATTACGACAAAAATCTTATTGAAAAACCTGGGTAAGTAGGAACGCAGAGCGGTTCTGATACCAATGTGCTTTCACAAAAGCGAGATCGGCGGAGCTTTTGTTGCAAAAGTTCTAGGAGAGGGGTTTGGGACTCATCCTTTCTTTCAAGAAGGTTCTCCTCAATATTACTTCTTTGATTCGGCAATGGTATGAAAGATATTGATGATGAGCGACGCCTCGCATTTTTCACCGAGAACGCAAGGCGCCGCAATGATGAAAGTTCGTGGGGAGGAGTCGGGAGAACCCTCGTTCAGAAGGTTCCCCTTGAGTTTCAAGCTTTCCTCACAGAGAGGCTTCGTAGATCTTGTCCGCGAAGGATCTGATGGTGTCGAGCATAGCCAATTTTTCCACCCATGGAGCGGGGATGCCCGATTCGCCGTAGAATGCCCCGGCTAATTGCCCGTAGACCGCCGCAGTGGTGTCGGCGTCTCTCCCGAGATTTGCCGCGAGAAGGCAACCCTCACGAAAAGAGTCGCTTTTGTAAAAGGCCCACAAGCCGGCCTCTAGGGAATCTCGAACATAACCGCTACCCTGGATCTCAGGAGGTTCACGGTGTTTGAAGGAACCGCGCGCTATCTCCTCAATGTCGGGCGCAAGAGGATTTTTCTCCCAGTAACCGGGTATGGGCGAATACAGCTCCGACAGGAGATCTGCCTTAGAGGCGCCTGCAAGGGCTCCGACAATGAGCCCAGCGTAGTAACGGCATGCGTCTATGCAGAACAACGTGCCGTGTGTCGTGCGGGAACTGTCCCCGGACTTGGTGATAGCGGCCTCGGGATCTTTTGCGAAGAACATAGGCACAGGCGCCAATCGCATAAGGCAGCCGTTACCCGCTGTGCGGATGTCCGTTGCGCCGCAGTACGGCTCTCTGGAAACATCGAACTGGTAAAGCGCGGATCTCACGGTCATGCCGATATCGAAGCACCGCCCATTGTGGCTCAAATGGCCCGTTTTATACCAACTGAGGTATCGTTCCATCTGGTCGCCGGGGTCATATCCATTCTTCTCGATAAGGCTTTCGGCAAGACACAGGGCCATGGACGTGTCATCCGTCCATTCTCCGGGTTTCAAGCGGAAGGGGCCGCCGCCGACCATATCGTCTATGGGCGTGAAAGCCCCGGGTTTTGAGAACTCCAGCGCCGTTCCAACAGCGTCGCCCACGGCAAGACCCAGCAGACATCCCCGAAATCGATCCTTGCGCGTCGGTTCTTTGTCACTCATACGAGACCACCTTTCTTATGGAATTGGTTTGTGATGCGATGGTTTGAATCGCTTCGGGTCGACGGTTACTTTATTGTTGTGGAGCGGCTATGTGGTTCAACCGGCGCAGAGTCGCAGCGATCCCGGTGAACCACTCCGAATAATATCAAGTTGATGAAATAAATTCCTCTCGCTTGTTGTCTCTATGGTCCACCATGTAAAGGAGCTTTGCTTTGGATCGCAATTCTTCCACAAGTTTGGGCGCCGCATCGCGATCAACATCGTACGCCCGCACATAAACGTTTCTGCGACCGGGCTCCGAGCGCTCATACGAGGTAAGAATACTGACGAGTCGGCCGCCGTAGTTACGAACAATATCGGTGACTTCTTTCACTGAGCCTGGGCGATCTTCGACGTTGAAGGCGAATTGGACGCCTCGTTTCTCAAAGCCGGTGAGGGATATAAGGGCGCGAAACAAATCCTGTTGCGTAATGAGACCGACAATAGTATCTGCATCCAAAACAGGGACGCCTGATATGTTCTTTTCCAGCAGGATTGAAGCGGTTTCCTCGAGAGTTGTGTCCGGCGCTACGGTCACGGGATTGCGTGTCATAATGTCGCCCACTTTTATTTGAGAGAGCAAATAGACCAGCTCATGCACATCAAGGGATGTAGCGTCCGATGCGGAGGCCCGCTTCATGTCCCTATCCGTGACAATCCCCACGAGCTTGCCTTTCTTGGTCACCGGCAGAATTGAGGAGCCCGACTTCTTCATAAGGTTAACGGCTTGATGCATCGAGCTATTTGCATCTATGGTGGCCACGTCTTTTTTCATCCAATATTTTACCAGCATGGTTGAACTCCTTTCGTAATGCAAACCCAAAACTATCTTCAGCCGGCGAGCGCCTCTTCCGCAAGGCTCATAGCGTAAATGCAAAGGAATCGTTTCGGCGGCAGTCGTGTAATTACGAGCGCCGACTCAATCCGCTGAATGTAGCAACAGTTGTGCCCAGCACGAGTCGGCTTCAACTGAAAACAGCGCTCTCTAAGATACAATTAGTATCGTTGTATCATTCATTGGGCGCCGTTCAAGCGTCGGAATCACCATGAGGCGGTCCGAAGGGAGAGATTTTTCTCGCCGGTTGCCACGGACGCAGAGCGGGCTCAAGCCGAGTGATTCATTACTACAAATGTACTCTCCAGGCGGTCAAGGTCAACATAAATCGACCGTCGGCCGGCGAATACCGCTGAAACTAACGAGAGACAAGGATCTATTTGTGGTATAATCCCGTTCGTGAACCGACCTAGAGCGTATCGTCGGCGAATGGTCCGACCAGGCTGCCCGGTATAAAAGCCTCTCGTCATTGCATTGTTCGCTCAATTCTTTACACCCTGTAAAGCCTTGGCCGAGCAACCGCTGTACCCACGAAGGTCGTAATCCACATCTCAATATTATTACCCTTACAGATAGTCGTCGTTCATGGAGGCGTTCATGTTAAAGCGGATTACCCTGAGAACGAGAATTCTCGTATTGCTCTCCGCTCTAGTGGCCATTACAGTAGCCGGCGGAGTCATGGCCATAGGCTACACCTACATGATGGATGGTTTTTTCGCCACCCTGGTCGATACGGACCTTGAGGCCCTTGTGGCGTCCAAGGAACTAGAAAACACACTCATAATGCAAAAAGGATATGTCACCTATTATTTTACGGATAAAGATCCTACATGGCTGGATCAGCTCGATTATTACCACCGAAGCTTTGAAGATTGGCTCAAAAAGGCGCGACAGTTTCTCGTAACGGAGAAGGAAAGGGCGCTCCTCAACGAACTGGAATCCAAATACATTCGCTTTGCCCAATCCCGTGACGATGTTATCGCAAAATACGCAACCGGCGACAGCCATGGAGGATTCGAGCTCCATAAGAAAATCCGTGTGCAATTTTTCAGTATTATGGGATTGTGTAATCAGTTCCAGAACATTACTCAAGAGCGTATTACCGAAGCCCGGCGTGTGATGCGTACCCGGATACAAATCATCAATGTGCTTACCGTTTTGGGATTAGTCGCAGCGCTCATGACCAGCATTATCTTGGCCTATATCTTGCTCAATGACGTGTTGGAACCCATTCGCCAGTTAGCCACGAAAACGGATGACGGCGAACCAACTCCTTTCATGAAAGATGAGATTAAGGCCCTGCGCGTACGATTTCAACTTATGAAAGACAATGTCGACCAAGCCAAGACAAAACTCAAATGGAGCCACGAGCATCTCGAGCTGGCGGAGAAATGGGCAATGGTGGGAAAACTGGCCGCAGGGGTCGCTCACAGCGTGCGAAATCCCCTGACTTCGGTTAAAATGCGCCTGTTTTCCCTCGATCGCACTTTGGCGTTGGATGCCGGCCAACGGGAAGACTTTGAAGTGATTACCGAAGAAATTGCGCACATCGACACCATTCTCGGTAATTTTCTCGAGTTTTCTCGGCCGCCCAAGCTTAAAATGCAAAGAGTCTCTCCTTCGGATGTTGTGGACATGGCTGTGCAGTTGCTGCGGCATCGCTTGGAATCCCAGGACGTTGTGGTGCATATTCGCAGAGAAAGCGGGTTGCCGGAAGTTCAGGCGGACCCGGACCAACTCAAGGAAGTGTTCGTCAACCTCTTCGTGAACGCATGCGAGGCCATGGTGGACAGCGGCGTTATCACTATCACGGAGCTTGAAAAGGATGTGCCGGGTGTGGGGCGGGTGGCGGTCATCAAGTTGCACGACACCGGACCCGGAATCCCGGAACACCTGCGCGAAGACCTCTTCAGGCCCTTCTTCAGCACAAAAGAAGAAGGCACCGGTTTAGGCCTGAGCATAGCGGCCCGTATTGTCGCTGAACACGGCGGCGCCCTCGAGATCGAGTCCCAGAACGGCCAAGGCACGACGTTCATTATCTCACTACCCGAAGAGGAAGGAGAAAAATGGCCACAATCCTCATAGTGGATGATGACGCTCAGTTGCGCCACAGCTTTGAAAAACTCCTCACCTTGGAAGGCTACGAGATAAAGATCGCCTCCACTGGGGAAGCCGGTCTGGACATCGTGAAGAAAGATCCGCCGGACCTAATGATAATCGACGTCCGTCTGCCGGGAATGGACGGCCTTGCCACGTTTGAGAAAATTCACGACGTATTCCCAAAGCTACCCGTCATCGTCATGACCGCCTACGGCTCAACGGAAACCGCCATCGAAGCCACGAAGAAGGGCGCATTTGATTACGTGCTCAAACCCTTCGACATCCCCGAAATGTTGGCCACCATAGAAAAGGCCCTGGAAGCGGGTCGATTTATGCGATCACGGGTCGAGATGAACGCCGGCCCTGAACATACCCTCACGGATGCAATATTTGGCCGAAGCCGCGCCATGCAGCAGGTCTACAAGGCCATAGGACGGGTAGCGCCCACGGACGCGACAGTGCTTATCCGTGGGGAATCAGGGACGGGCAAAGAGCTTGTGGCTCGCGCCATGTATCAGCATAGTCTGCGAGCGAATAAGCCTTTCCTCGTGATTAACTGCGTGGCGATACCCGAAACCCTCCTCGAGAGCGAACTGTTCGGGTACGAACGGGGCGCCTTCACCGGGGCCGTAAACCGGCGCCTGGGTAAAATCGAGCAGGTGGACGGCGGCACCGTGTTATTGGATGAGATCGGTGACATGCCGTTCGAAATACAAGCCAAGATCCTGCGACTCCTACAAGAAAAGAGCATTGAGCGGCTTGGCGGGCGGGCGCCCATCCCTGTAGACGTGCGTGTTTTAGCCGCAACAAATAGAGATCTTGAGGCGGCCCTTGCGGAAGGCCGTTTCAGGGAAGATCTTTACTATAGATTAAAGGTGGTGACGCTCGAGCTTCCACCTTTACGAGATCGAAAGGGCGACGTGCCTATGTTGGCCCAACACTTTCTCGAGCGATTCGCTCGGGAAATGGCCGTCAATAATCCCGGCCTGGATAAACAGGCGGAACAAAAAATGAGTCAATATCAGTGGCCCGGAAATGTGCGCGAGCTGGCGAACACTATGCAGAAGGCCCTCATCTTCAGTCGAGGGGCGCCGATCAGCGTCGATGACATCTCCTTGGCGATGAGATCTCGTGAGAAAAGCGCGTCCTCGAATCCCGCGTCGGACGAGACCATCCGCACGTGGATTCGCGACTCGCTCAATCTCGAAGGTGACAAGATGTTCGGTGATCTGATTGACCGCTTCTCCGCGCTCTTGATTACCGAAGCCTTAAACATAACAAACGGCAACCGATCCCAGGCGGCAAAAATGCTCGGTTTATCAAGACCGACGTTACTGGCCAAGATCGAAAAATACGGCATCAAGATAGAAACCGCCGCCACCAGTGAATAGCAAAGGCTAAGCGGCCGCAGAGCCGCCTTGAGTTCGATGAGCGCTATTCCAGCAATAGGCTATAGAAATATACATGTCCACAACTCCACTTTTACTAACGCAATACAGCGCCTTTGACAGCGGCCTGCTTCAGAAATTCCCACCGGCGTTCAAGCAGGCGCTCCTGCAGAAAGGCGTAATACGAGATTACGCCTCAGGAGCAATCATTCTTGAACCCGGTGATCTGGGCGATCACATTCGCTTTCTCCTCAAGGGAAAGGCCGCCGTCTTTCTGAAAGGCGAAGATATACAAGACATAACCGTGGAACTCCTCTCCGAAGGAGACATCATAGGCGAGGTAAGCTTTCTCACGGGAAAGCCTTCGCCGCTCAACTCGGAAGTAGTGGCACAGGAGTCCTGTCAAGCCCTTGAAATCGCTGCCGACGACTTTACCGACGTCATCCGAGCGTATCCTGAATCGGCTCTGGTGGTGCTCCAACTGCTTGCCCGTAAGATCATTAAACTGGATCGCAATCTCTACAAGAGCATCCGCAAGAAACGGGCGTTACAGGAACTCATAAGCCGCCAAGATCACCTCTTTCCCGACTATTTCGTTAGTGAAACGGTTCGGCGAAGGGTGAGCCGGCGTCTCGAAGAATTAGCCCAAGCAGATGGGCCGATCCTCATCACCGGCGAAACCGGCGTGGGAAAAGAGTTCATGGCCCACGCCATTTACGGCATGAGTCCCCACCACAAGCGGGTCTTCTTGTGTCTCGATCTACGACCCTTCGTCCATGCGGAACCGGGCGCTCCCTATTGTGAAATCCCCGACAAACCTGTGGACCTCACCGATGAACAGCATAAGACCTTTTTCGGGTCCGTGGAAAGAAAAGACCTCGGCGGCAAGGTGGAGACCCCCGGTTATCTGGAACTCACGGAAGAAGGCACGCTCCTGGTGCGTGGTATTGAACAACTGACTCCGGAGATGCAACGCAAGCTCATCGAGACCCTCCAGACCGGCAAATACAAGAGGGTAGGGGGGAGAAGTGACATCACGTGTGATTTCCGTCTCATCGGCTCGACGAACCTGGATGCCTCGGAGGTTTCCCAGGAGAAGCACCCGCTTCTCCATTGGCTCCTTGAAAACTCCCTGGACGTGCCGCCGCTGCGCAAGCGCCGCAAGGAAATCCCCGCCCTCGTACAACATTACGTGAATCAGTATTGCCAAGAACTCCACAAGGAGATCACCAAACTCCCCAAAGAGACGGTTAAGGCCCTGGTCACGTACTCATGGCCCGGAAATGACAGAGAATTGGCGACAACCCTCAAGCGAGCGGTTCTCTTATCCGAAGACGGTCAGCTAAGACCGCAAGACATATATTTTGACCTTCGGAGCATCGAGGGTGAGGGCAAGATTAACCTCATGAGGTTGCCCGCGGTCAGCTCGACACTGAAAAGCCCTCTCTTTCCGGCGATATTCCAAAGCGCTGCAATGCCGTTCTTTTTCATCCTTTTGGTGCTCCTGTTCCTAGGGCCGGTGGATCCTAAGGCGAATCTGGGGGCGCTCTTTAGTTGGGCTGTGGGATGGCCCACCATGATCTTCGGCGCGTTTATATGGGCGCGATTCTGGTGCTCGCTCTGTCCCATGGGGACCCTGAGCCATCTGGCCAAACGGATAAAGTCCTACGAAATCCCGCTTCCTTCGTTCATCAAGCAGAAGAGCGAATGGTTCATTGCGGCGTCGGCGGTTTTCGTCATCTGGATGGAGTCCGTCACGAATATACGTCATTCGCCGTTTAATACGGGGCTATTGCTTTTGGTCATCACCATGTTTGCGGTAATTGTGTCCGTCATCTTCGAGAAGCAGTCGTGGTGCCGCTACCTGTGCCCGCTCGGCGGCATGATGGGTGTGTTCGCCAAGACTTCGCCCTTCGAGCTGCGGGCCGAACGCCACATTTGCGCGTCTCAGTGCACGTCAAACGAGTGCTACACGGGCACGGCCACTCACGAGGGGTGCCCCTTTGGGCAGTTGGCGCCGACGCTCCGCAGTAACCGTTTCTGCAAGATGTGCGGCAGTTGCGTGAAGAACTGCCCGCATGGCGCCGTGCGTCTCAACCTGCGGGTCCCCGGTCGCGAGATATGGGAAATCAAGCAAATAGGAGCCATCACCGCAATGCTGGTCATCAGTATGTTCGGCGGGCTCATCAGTGAAATGCTGCACAAGCTGCCGGTTTACACACTGTGGGCCGCTCTGACGCCGTCTGTCCCGGAAATCGTGAAGTTCACGGTGTTTTTTACCCTCATTGTGGTTTTGTGCAACTTGGTGGTGTTCCTGGCGGCGTGTTTTTCCACCGTCTCGTCCGGCGAAACCCCGAAGGAGAATTTCGCAAAGTACGGATTGGCTCTATTACCCGTCACCTTGACGAGCTATATGGCGTTTCATCTTTACTACCTCATTAACCTAGGCGTCTATTTTCCTAAGGTTTTGTGGGAAATGTTCAGATTCGATATATTCAAAGCTCTTGTGATAAACGTGCCGCCGTATGTTACCGGGATTGCCCAACAAATGCTCCTGATCCTGGGCCTCATCGGTAGCCTGGTGCTCACCTTTCGGCTCAGCAAGGGAGGCTTTTCCACCTATCGGGATTCGCTCTTCGAGTTTATTCCTCACGGAGTTGTGGCCTGCTTATTCTTTTCCGTGGCCGCTTTCAGCATCCATAGCTTCTTTTATTGACATCCATTTGCCTTGACGAGCGCTATTGGGGAGACCCTTGTTACTTGCGGGGGTTCTCCCAATGTGCGCTCCGACTACTACTTCGGGCGCCCTGTAAACGCCTTCTGTAGATTGTTGGATATAAGATTCGCCAGCTCACCCGAGAGTTTCGGCGACTTGTCCGCAAGGGCCTGTCCCGGGGGCGTTCTGTAGAACTCGTTGATACCCTGCAACTCTTCCTGAGAAAACGTCTTTACCACGAGTTCGAGGATGGGCTCTTTCAGCGCATCCCACCCCATCATACGGTTGTACAACTCCTGGATTTTCGCCCTATCGGCTTTGGGATTATCTTTCGCGATTTGGTTCACATACGAATCCACCGTTGCGTCAACGGTTTCCTTTGCCTTGGACAGTTCCAAGTACTCAACAGCCAACGGGCGAATGTCGTCCTGCGCGAAAAGTGGGCCGATTCCGCACAGCGATACCATCACCATAAGCGCCACGATTTTCTTCATGATAATTGTCTCCTTGGGTTGATTTTATTCACGTTTATGAGCCGTAGTGTCGGGAGCTTCCCATTCGCAAGGGGGAAATGCTCCTCTCCGACTTTCCTGCAACACATCGGTATCAGATGGCCTGAGCGCCGTTACAGCTTATCCGCACTCGGGGCGAAGCCTCTGCGTAGGGTATTCTCCGCAATGATCTTCTCGTTCACAAACTGCTTGAGGTAGTCGGGACCACCGGCTTTAGTCCCCACACCGGACATTCCGAATCCACCGAAGGGTTGTCTCCCCACCAGGGCGCCGGTGATCTTCCGGTTGATGTAGAGATTCCCGCAGCGGAACTCCCGTTTGACCTTTTCGACTGCTTCGGGGCTGCGGGAATATAATCCTCCCGTGAGCGCATACGGGCTGTCGTTGGCGATCCGTATGGCCTCATCGAGTGTTTCAGTCCTCAAGATCACGAGGAGCGGTCCGAATATTTCGTCCTTCAGGGCCGCCGCATCCCTGGGCAGAGAGGTTACGACGCAGGGTCCGTGATAGAACCCGCTGCCGCCCGCTTCGGAATTTACCTCCATTGACAGGATGACGTTCCCCTCCTGTTCCGCGGACCTCTTGTAGTATTCCACCTTGTTCACCGCCGATGAGTCGATAAGAGGACCAAAGGTGTTCTCCGGTCGCTCGGGCGGTCCGATGTTCAAGCTGAGAATGGCCTCTCTCAGCCGGTCGTTGAATTCCTCTGCGTTATGGCCCACGATAATCAC
Source organism: Desulfomonilales bacterium (assembly GCA_038205805.1). GTDB lineage: Bacteria > Desulfobacterota > Desulfomonilia > Desulfomonilales > Desulfomonilaceae > JBBSBY01. The sequence goes on along the minus strand of JBBRBO010000029.1, from coordinate 19,661 downwards.
CCGGGAACACGCCGAGCACTTCTGTCCTTGGAAACCCAAGGCCGAATCGCGTACGCCCTTCACGGCTTCGTCCAGATCAGCGGTTTCGTCTACAATAACGGCGTTCTTGCCGCCCATTTCAGCTATGACGCGCTTAATTCCCTTCGCATCGTCAGGGACATCCGCAGCGGCCTTGAGGATCTTCAGGCCCACGTCCTTCGACCCCGTGAAGGCAACGAGATCAACGCCTGGGTGGCGCATGAGGTGATCTCCCGCCTCGTCACCCGGACCCGGAATAAACTGCAAGGCGCCCGGAGGCAATCCCACCTTGCTGAAGAGTTCGGCTATAGCCCATCCGCACACAGCCGCAGGACTTGAGGGCTTGAACACCACGCAATTACCCGTAACCAGCGCTGCGGAAATCATGCCCATAGGGATGGCGATGGGAAAATTCCACGGAGAGATCACTGCGGCAACGCCGAGTGGTTCGTATACGGAGCGATTATCCTCGCCGGGGTAATTCCCAAGCTTGATCCGCTGCATGATGCGGATCGCCTCACGACCGTAATACTCGAGATGATCTATGGCCTCCGCGACATCTCCGTCCGCCTCTTTCCAGGCCTTGCCTACCTCGTAGACCTCCAGGGCCATGAGATCGAAGCGCCGCTTGCGGGCTTCAGCCGCCGCGGCGAAGAGGAAGTTTGCACGTCGTTCGACGGAGTAACCGGCCCACTCACGGCTGAATTCCCGCGCCGCATGCACGGCGGCGTCTACATCACCGGACGTAGCCTGGTGGATTACACCAACGACTTCCTCGGGGCGAGCCGGGTTCACCGAGGCTTTGGTCGTGGACGTTAACCTTGAGCGACCATTCACCACGATGGGGTATGGCTTGCCAAGCTGGGATTTCCTCGCGGCCAAGGCGTTCGCCATGCGGGTTCTGTTGGCTCCTTGGGAGAAATCCATGGGTGGTTCATTGGCGAACTCGGGAACCCTCGGCGGTTCGTCGGCCGGGGAGGGTGCGGGTTTTTCCAACAAGGTGTCGATCTCTTCCCCTTCGTAGAAGGCGCGGCGCAGGAAAGAGTCATCATACGTGTTCTCCAGGAGACGCCGAATCAGATACGCCATACCCGGAATCAAATCGCCGACCGGGGCATAAATGCGCACCCGATATCCCATCTTCACAAGGGCCGCACGGATGGGCTCGGCCATCCCGAAGATCATCTGGAATTCATACGCCTCTTTGGGTAAGCCCAAGCGCTCGGCATGGGCCGCCGCATTGCTGATGCTGCGTATGTTGTGCGTGCCGATTGCAGGCCGTATGTGTGTCGTGTTTTCAAGGAGCGCCCTGGTCAATGCCTCGTACCGAGCGTCGGCGTCGGCCTTAACCGTGAACACCGGGATAGGCCAACCGACCTGGGTGTTAACAACGGTTTCGTAGTCCCAATATGCGCCCTTGACCAGTCGCACGAGGATTCGACGCTTGGCGTCCTTGGCAAAGCGTATGAGTTCCCCGACGTCCTGTTCCGAATCCCGTAGGTAGGCTTGAATCACCACGCCTGGGAACGGAAGGTCCGGGCGCTCGATCAATAGACGCTTGAAGAACTCCAATGTGAAGTCTTTGAGATAATACTGCTCCATGTCGATGGTAAATGAGCCACCGAAGTCGCGTATCGCGTCCAATACCGGATTGAGCGCCTGAAGCGTTCGTTCCAACGAGCTTTCCCACGCCATGGGGTCCAGCTGGGAATAGAATGACGTGAGTTTGTAGGAAACATCCCACGTAGGTAGCTCACCGAAGGGATCATGATCCAGGAGCGAGTCTCGGGGCTGCGCGGCCATAGCCTCATGGAGATCCCTGAGGAGCGCCAGGTATGTGTCACGGTGTTGGTCGACCTCCTTCTCACTGAGGACCTCCTCGCCCAAGACATCCACGCTGAAGGCGAGACCGGAACGCCGTAAGTCAAGGAGCGCGGCTATCCCTTCCTTCGAATTTCGGCCGGCGATGAACTGAAGGGCCATGGATTCAACCGCCATCTTCACTCCGCCGGCGGCCATGCCCTTGAGAAAACCCGCTCCATTGAGCCTTTTCACCGCTTGCTTCAGGATGGTGGGGGTGTTTTCCGAACTGAAATATTCGCTCAGGATGCGAGCCATTAGGGTGTCGGATTTCAACGACGGCAGCACATCAATGAACCGAAACAATCTCACCTTGAAATCTTCGTCCTTCATGGCCCAGTCGAGTGCGCCGGAAATCCATCTTTTGGTCTGAAACACCGACGGTATTTCTCGACCTACAAGCGAGTATAATTCTTTACCGATGCGTTTAACCGCCTGTTCATGATCTTGTGATTCGAGCATTCAAGACTCCATATAAAACCAAGGTTCGGGGAGAATCCTGCTTTCTAAAAGGGCCTCCCCGATTCATATTTCTTTGATACGGATAGGTATCACGGCCTGTTGACCGTATCCGGGATAGCAACTATGATCCAAGGCGAATACCAATCGCAATCGAACGCGAAAACCTTCGTCGGGAACACCATGAGATACATCTTTGCCGATCATGACACGTCCTTTCAAATTACCAGAATCAAAGAGGGAATAGGAGAATACCGGACCCAAGGGCAGGCCGATCCCGGTTCTTTTCGCATGCACCCGGTTTACGACGAGATACTGTGTCAGCTTGCGGATCATTTTCTCGGCCACTGGAAAGATGAAATAGCACTCATGGCGATCGGCGGCTACGGCCGTCAAGAAATGAGTCCGTATTCGGATATCGATATAGTTTTCCTCCGTCCTGAAGACGCTCCTGAGGGTATTTATCGGGGAATCCGCAGCATCTTGTATCTCTTGTGGGACGCCAGGGTGGAACTCGGTCATTCCGTGCGCACCGTCCTGGAGTGCAAACAGGAGGCGAACAAGGATCTTGCGGTCCTTACGTCTCTCATGGACACTCGCTTGATCTGGGGCTCGCCCGAGATATTTCGCAAGCTGCTCATCGAGCGCGAACGCCTCATCTTAGACACGGACCCTCTCGATCTCTACCTGCGCATCGAGGGGGAAATTCTGAAGTCCAGCGATCGCTTCGGGCATACGATCTATCTCCTGGAACCGCACCTTAAAGAGGGGCCTGGTTCTCTGCGGTATATCCAGCTCATTAACTGGCTTGCTCGCATGATCTTCGGCGCCGCCTCCTTTGACGATTTGCCCCTACTGGGAGTCCTGGGGACGTTGGCCGTTGAAGAGGCCAAGCGCGGCATGGAGTTCCTTGCGGAAGTGCGTACTCGGCTGCATTTCATCGCCGGCAGAAGGGACGATAGGCTCAAGTTCGACATACAGCGCATGTTGGCCCGTGATATGGGCGAGCATCCGGGTGAAGACCATCATGCCGTGGAAATGTTCATGCGCGAATACTATCGTCATGCGGCTGCGATTGATTTCTTCGGCCGCAGGGTTCTTGCCAAGACGCGACTCTTTCTCCGGCGCGATATGGGCGCTCAGGCCAAGATACTCAAGCTCAACGAATCCTTTTACCTTGGGGCCGGTGGAATTTATCATTTTCACCCTGATGAATTCGCTGAAGATCCCAAGGAAATCATCCAGGCCTTTCAGATGATCGCTCAGTCACGATGCGAATTCGACATCCGTCTTGTGGACTTCATACGAGGCAAATTGCGCTTAATAGATGAAGATTTCATTCAAGAACCGGAAGTCAACAAGCTATTCCTGGATATTTTCCGGTTTAGGGGCTCCGTGGCGCCTGCGATTAAATCCACAATGAAAATAGGGGTTCTCGAACTCTTTATCCCAGACTTTGCGTGGATCCGATTTCTGCCCCAATTCGATGTGTATCATCAGTATACCGTGGATCTCCATACTATGGCGGTCCTGGAAAACATGGATGAGTTCCGTAAACCGCAAAAGGACCATTCGGATAATCTCCTTCATGTGATCTTTCTTAAGCTGGAACGACCCGAGACGCTCTACTTGGCCGGTCTTTTTCATGATATGGCCAAGGGTAGGGGCTCAGGGCATGAACTCCGTGGGGAACAGATAGCGCGGCCCGTCCTAGAACGGTTGGGACTCCCCACCGACGATATTGAGGACGTGTGTTTTCTTATACGTAATCACCTCGCAATGACGCATTTGGCCTTCAAGAAAGATCTCCATGACGAGGCGCTCCTGAGCCGATTCGCTGAAACGGTGATCTCTAAGAGACGTCTAGACCTCCTTTTTCTCCTCACCCATGCCGATCTCAAGGCCGTAGGTCCCACCGCCATGAACTCCTGGCGAAAGATGCTCCTTGAAGAGCTGTATTATCGAGCCCTGGACATCATTCAAGGAGACGGAGAAGAAGGGGACAGCCTCGAGGAATGGCTCAAGGAAATTCAAGACGTTGTGCGGCAAAGGATTGAGCCGGAACTGCAAGGCCCCTATGTGGAAACGCTCTTCAAAGCGGCGCCGCCTCGTTATCTTTTGGATTATTACCCCGGGGTCATCTCCGATCACTTTAATTACCTGCTGAAATTTCTCGAAGCCGAGAAGAAAGCGACCATCGAGCGTGGGGATCTCATAGCCTACAAAACGGATCATACACGGCGCGCCTACAGCGCGATCACTATCATTACACAAGATAGAGCAGGGCTCTTCTATAGAATAGCCGGCGCCATGACCTCGAATCGTATCAACATCCTAAGCGCCTGGAGCCATTCTTTAGGCGATGTGGCCATAGCGAGTTTCCATGTGAACGACATCCCTGAGGGAACCCTGGATGATCCTGAACGCTGGGAGCGCTTCCTGGTCGATCTCCGGCAGATCCTCAAGGATGAGGTTGATGTCGAACAGCTTGTGGCCACGAGACGAAGTCGCGGCAGGTTTACGGGCGGCACGGCGGCCCCGAGGTTCCCGGTGAAAGTGGAGGTTGACACGGCCGCTTCCGACGTGGCGGTCATCATAGAGATAAACGCCCATGACAGGCCGGGGTTGCTCTATGACATAACGCGCACACTCTTCGAGTACGGCTTGTACATTGTCCTTACCAAGATAACCACCGAGATAGATCAGGCTGCGGACGTGTTCTATGTGCAGGACGAATCTTTCCACAAGATCACGGATTTTGATCGCCTAGATGAGATCAAGGCCGCTCTGCACCAACGCCTGGTGGACATGGAAGCCGCCCATTTTTCGGCCCCCGGCGAAACGGCGTACGCCTTTTAATCATGCCATGAAGCTGACCCAAGCCCTTGAGGCCTTTTCCATGAACCAGACGGTGGAACGTGGGCTCGCGGCGCTCACGGTGAGCGCGTATTCCTCGGATCTGAAGGCTTTCCTGGGGTATGTGGCCGAGTTCGACAAAACCCGCATTGAAGACGTCACGCGGCAAGACGTCCTGAACTATATGGCGGACATGCTTGCACAGGGGCTCAAACCACGGAGCCGAGCCCGTAAGATTTCCGCCATACGATCCTTTTTCGGCTTTCTCGAAGAGATGAACTACGTGCAAGCTAATCCCTGCGCCTTGGTTGAATCGCCTACACCGGTGAAAAGCATCCCCCACTATCTTGAACCCAATGAGGTCGAGCGCCTCCTTGCGGCTCCTGATCCCCACTCCCCTGAAGGGGTGCGTAACATCGCCATGCTCGAAACCATCTATGCCACGGGATTGCGGGTATCGGAGCTGGTGAATCTCACGCTGAATCAGGTGAACCTGGAAGTAGGGATAGTCACCGTTGTGGGCAAGGGCTCGAAAGAGCGCGTCGTGCCCATGGGGATTCCCGCTTCCAAGGACATTATGTACTACCTTGACACTGCCAGGCCGCTTCTGTTGCTTTCTCGCGGCGCTCGCAGCAAGTTTATGTTTGTGACCCGTCGAGGCGGCCCCATGACCCGTGTGTGCTTCTGGCAGATCATAAAGAACACGGCATTGAAGGCCGGGATCGAGAAAGACATTTCCCCCCACACCTTGAGGCATTCCTTTGCGACCCACCTCGTACAGAACGACGCAGACCTCAGATGGGTGCAGCTCATGCTGGGCCATGCGGATATTTCCACCACGGAAATCTACACGCACGTGGCTCAAAGCCGACTCAAGCAGACCCACACGAAATACCACCCCCGAGGATGAGGATCCTGGGTGTAATATTGAAGAACTACTATTGGGGAGAACACTGTTGAAACAAGCATTCTCCCCGAGATTACGTCTTTGATTGCTCATCAGCCAAAGATCATCCACCCCCTCTGACGCCGACACCCGGCCCTACCCCTATGAAACTGCCCTGCTGCTGCGGCGGGGGAGGCGGGGGTCTAAATGCGTCGGGTTCTACGGAGGGCTTGTTCAAGACCCCGGAGCTGTAACTTGCGGTGTTACGTTTTTCTCGTACAATCATGGTCGCCGGCGGCGCCGAATAGGACGGATGCTGCAAATCCATGCCCGAGCACTTCCAGATGAATACGTAGGCGTCCAATATATCATTGATTATGCTTTCGTAAATGCGGTTTAAATCGACATTCGTAAGGATCATATAGCGATGAAACTGGTCCGGCGGCCGGAACATAGGGAAAATATCTTCTTTCATTCTTGAAGGATAGATAGGATTCCTCTGATGAACGAATTCCGGCATGGGGTGTTTCTTAAATCGCTCCATCAGCTCCCCGATACATTTGAAGTCCCCGTATCCGTCATAAAAGACGCTGATGTCGATTACGTTCTCGTTGACTGCTTCCTCAAAGGTGCGATTGAAACTCCGCAAGTACCGGAGATCCGGGAACGAGGGATAGTTCAGCAGCACCAGAGAATAGCCTATCATGCCCAAGCGGCCCGCTAGGTTCGCAGGGGCGGTGTCCATCTTGAGTTCTCCGCCTTTGAAGGCGTCCACACAATAGGGAATGTCCCGCATGAGGCGTTCGTATGCGCGGTTGCGGATTTCCTCGAGATCCTGCCCCTTGTACACGGAAAATTCGACTTCCCGGCTCATGAAGGTCATGCCTCGCATGAAATCATAGCGGTTTTCGTAGATATATCTTCCCATGGCCCTGGGCATCAGCTTCGTAATATCTTTGAGCACGGTTTCGAGGAAAAACACCCTCGAGTCATAGGGCACATACGCATGGGAATAGCTCGCCGAGCTGATCCACACCAAAGCGGCCGCTATGAAAATCTTGAGCAAAGAGCGAGGCATCTCGTTTCTCCTTGGAAAGAGGAGATCGGTATCCGGATAAGCTTCCGGTTCCGGGCAATAATACCATAGGACGCCTAATTTTAGCAATCAAATTAGCTCGCTGTTCCGCTTTTCTGAAGCAAAAGGTTACCTTTGTGGTGGATTGAAGTTCCGTTCAACATTTCGTCATGCTTCCGATTTCCAGTGGGAACAAAAGCCCGCGTAGCCGCACCAGGCGCTCGGCGTCTCGAAGACACGTTTCTCAAGGGGGGCATTTTGCGCAAATGGATTTGAACAACGTGGTGCTGAGATACCGATCCCCTCTATCCGGGAGAATGCACACCACAAGACCTTCCTCCAGGTCGTTGGCGATGTGGAAGGCGCCGTAGACTGCGGCTCCGGCGCTCATGCCGACGAAGATGCCCTGCGTCAATGCGAGCCACCGCGCCGTGTCGTATGCCTGCTGGTCGTTCACGCGCACAAACTGGTCAATGCGTGAGGGATCATATATCTTCGGCACGATGGCCTCGTTCATGTTTTTGAGGCCCTGAATGGCGTGACCCTCCACGGGTTCGATACCCACGATGCGCACGGCGGGATTATATTTCTTGAGCCTACGGGATATCCCCATAAGCGTGCCGGTGGTGCCCATACCGGCTACGAAAACGGTTACCTTGCCTTGAGTCTGTTCCCATATTTCCACGGCCGTGGTCATGTAGTGGGTTTCGCTGTTATAGGGATTCTCGAACTGATTGGGCATGAAGTACTTGCCGGGGTTGTCGTTATAAATTTCGTGGGCGCGCATGATGGCCCCGTCAGTGGCCTTTTCCCCCGGCGTGACTTCAAGTTCGGCCCCGTAGGCTCGTAAGGTGTTTCTTCTCTCGAGGCTCACGCACTCCGGGAGCGTCAGCAAGCAGCGATACCCCTTGCATGCGGCGACCATGGACAACCCTATGCCGGTATTGCCGGAGGTGGGCTCCAGGATGATCTTATCTTTGGTCAACAGGCCTTGTTCTTCGGCCTTTTGTATCATGTAGTAGGCTATTCTATCTTTGATTGAGCCGCCGGGGTTGTTTCCCTCCATCTTACCCAAAACCGTCACCTTAGATGAAAGATTCGGCGGAGTAATGGAAACCAGCGGAGTGTTTCCTATCAAGCTGAGGATTGCCATGCCTTTGCCTCGATTTCCAACGGAAGCTGCGTAGTTATTCTATGGTTCACCGGCCTTGAGGCGCTTCTGCACCGGACGAAGCCCAAGGGAGATGCTTTGACAGCCGAGCGCCTATCCAGCCCAGTACTGTCGTAAGCCCGGTGAAGCAGTGCGAATCTATCACATTCCCTCAGTTCTTGACAAGGGCGCCTGCGGACACTTTTCAGCGCTTGCAAAATCAAGTCAATGTGATATAGGATTTCCACAGAAATGTGGTTAGATTTAGCGCCAAACCACCTGGAGTTGTTATGTATCCTTTCTCTCCTATAGATGTGAGTTCCATCACCGGACACGTACGACACAGCGCCTCGGCACAGCCCGCACAGTGTGAAATGCCTGTTCACCCTGCGCCACGGCGCATTCCCCCGGTGAAGGTCCATGAACCGGCCCAGGTGGAAGAGGTTGCGCTTATTCCCGAGAACTCTCAGGTAACGACGATCTCCAGGGCGATGGATCATTTGCTCGGCGCGTATGAGAATATGCGAACCAACTATCAACTCTTGGCGGATCTTGACGCCGCTCTCTTTGCCGCGAGGTCGGTCCCGCAACTGCTTACGGGGATAACCGCAGCCTTTCGCGAGAACTTCAGTCTGGATGTGGCGGGACTTTTCCTCCGGGAGGATCATCCCATCGCTCGGAAATATTGTGACACGCTACCGGGCCATTTGCGTTGTATCCCGGCAGAGAATCTAACCGCCTCTGAAGATGACGAGGCAGTTCGGGTAAACGATTCCAAGGGCACGTACACAGGCGCCTTCGCATGCGCTCGCGTGCCGCACGCTTGGATTGCTCCACTTACGGACAACGGCGAGAAAATAGGTTTTCTCGCCCTCGGCGCCTCGGAAGCGCAGGACCTCAAGGAGGGCGTGGATTCCGATTTCGTGGGCAAGGCGGCGCGAAAGCTCTCAGGGGCGTTGATGAACGCCTGGGGCCATGAAGCGGCGAGCCTAAAGGCGCTCACCACCGACATTGAGGACGTCTACACCGAGGTCTTCTTCATGGAGTTCCTCAAGAAGCTCTTCCAGCAGGCGTGGCGCCGGGAATGCGTCATCACCGTAGCCGCAATCTCGTGGCCCTCAGGGGAGGGCGTCGATGACCTCCGGATCAAGGACACCATCCGCCGCAATGTGAGGGCCGCCGACCTCTGCGCCGCGGGCGAAGTGGTTCCCATTTGGGTGTTATACCCGAATACCACGCGCGAGGGCGCTCAGGTAGCGGTGGAACGCTTGAGAGACCTCTTGCGCAACGAGCCGTTGAATTGCACGGCCCGCTTCGGCGTCAGCTCCTTCACTAAAAATGCGATCAGCCCCTCGAGCATGACCGGAGCAGCCCACCGCGCTCTACGGCAGGCGCAAACGGATGAGCGCTCCATCGTATTCGCCGAGTAGTGATACTAATGAGCGGTTGAAAAAAGTACTATTCTTGTGAAAGTATCCAATATCGTATGGGAGGCTTTAGGATTAAATCCCCTGTATCCCCGTTGTCAGGGGGATCTACGGATGCTGCCTGACGACCCTATAACTCGGAGCCGACGCTTACCCCCCTGACAAGGGGCGCGAGGGGGGGGGCAACTCCCATACCGAAAATCCTTCCATGTGGTCGTTGTACGTCTCGTCCCGGTGGCGAGACTTTCATGCGATCCTTTAAAGTGGCCTAAACGTCGTCATAAAGATGTTGGGACAAACCTATTTGCAAAAAGAACCTTCACCAATGTTACGTATTGAAAAGCGACTTGGTATCGAACCGTGTTCTCCGTGAGACAACCCCTGGAGCGCCCGATATCCCCTCAGGCCTCGGCGAATATTGGGTTGTCAAACTCCCTCGGCGGTTTGATTTCGACAACCTGTCGGATAATTTCCAAGGTGTTTTCAATATTAATCGGCTTCTCGATAACGGCGTCTACACCGCTTTCGGCGATATTTTCCGCTTCGGTTGCCTGGCCGCCCCAGCCGGTAAGGAGTATGAAGGGTGTTTTGGGGATGCGCCTTTCCTCACATAGTGATCTGATTCTCTTGCCGACCTCCCAACCGTTTATCCCAGGCATCCCCAAGTCACAGATTACCACGTCAATGGGATTCTCCTCGAAAATAGCCAATCCCTGTTCACCCGATGAGGCTGTGACAACCACATGACCGGATCGTGTCAATCCGCCTTTCAGGACATCCAAGACGGCTTCCATGTCATCGATCACCAGAATTGTCGTTCTTGGATCCGAGGCCTCTTGAACCGGGAGTTCGGGATGCTCGGACGGCTGTTGTGCGAGAGGCAAACGGATGGTGAAGGTAGTGCCGTTTCCCTCCGAGCCGGCGCACAAAATGTTTCCCCCGCAGGCTTCAATGATCTTACGACTGGAGGCCAGCCCTAAACCTGAGCCGGCCTCCGATTTTGTGGTGAAGAAGGGATTGAACAGCCTCGTGCGATTTTCTTCGCTTATGCCGACGCCTGTGTCTCGAACGTTCAGGATCACCTGGTCTTCCTCGATACAGGTCTCCACGTCTATGGTTCCGTCTTGAGTGATGGCCTCCGTAGCATTCTTGATCAGGTTGACCGTCACCTCAAACAATTCGTTCTTTTCACCCTGAATGAGACACCCACTTTGCAGGCGCACCTCCATAGAGATTTTCCGTCCTTGTTTCTCAGGAATGGTTTTCCACCATGTCGTGCTCATTTCCAGGGCTTGCTCCACAATACCTGACAAATCGAAGGCGCCCTTTTTCGGAAGTCGGCTGCCGTCGCGGATACCGGCAAAACTCTGGAGCCGCCGGACCGTTTCAGCGCCGAACCCCGAGCTTTTCAGAACTTTTTCCAGGGAATCTTGCACATAGGGATAATTACCCGATTTCAGATCCATGACGGCCAGTTCCAGATTGCCGATTACGATCTGGAGCAGGTTATTGAAATTGTGGGCTACGCCGGCAGCCAGGTCCGCCACGGCTTTGAAACGTTCGGATTGGAGCAGGAGTTCCTGGGCGCGTCGTAGTTCCGTCACATCAATACTTATGCCGACCAGTCCGGCAACCTCGCCGTCAGCGTGATAGAAGGGGGCTTTGCTGGTAGACAGCCACAGTAAGTGTCCCTGTGGACCCGTCAATTGCTCATCGTAACTCCGCCTCACCTGACCCGTTCGCATGATCTCCACATCGTCTCTCCGAACGCGATCAGCGTCCTCGTAGGTGAGAATGTCGTAATCGGTCTTCCCCCGCACCGTATGATCCATGATCCCGAACAACTCGCATGTAGCATCGTTCGCCAGCAAATAGACGCCGTCCTTGTCTTTGAGATACGCGCATACCGGTATAGTCGAGAGCAGGGCTCGTTGAATTTCAAACTGCTCACGCAGGGCCGTTTCCGCTTTTTTCCTGGCGGTAATGTCCTGACCTACGATAACTATTCCCTTTCGCCTTCCGTTGGGGTGGAAGAGGGGAACCTTGATGATGTCGAAAACTTTGTCGGAACCATCCGCGGTGGGAATAACTTCATCCCCGCGCACTGCCCGACCCTCGACCCAGGCCCGCTCATCGGTTTCCTTGCACGTCAAAAGGGCCTCGCTGTAGTGTTCATTGTACTCCGCCAAGTCAATCTCGGACTTACCTTTGTAGTCCACATCCTGGAGTTCAAATATGCGGAGTCCATTGTCATTCGCTTGCAGCCATCGCCCCTCTGCGTCCTTTAGATAGACGATTCCCGGCACCGCCGCAACCAGCGTCCTCAACTGTTGTTCGCTTTCGCGTAGGGCATCCTCGGTTGTAGTGCGCTCGGCGGCGCCGGTAATCGTGTCAAGCGAGGGGGTTGGCTCCCGCCGGTCTTTGAGCGTGATCAGCGACTGCTCCAATTCGGCGATTCTTTGCCTCATCTCTCCCAATTCCTTGGTGAGTTCCTCCTTGGTTTTGTCCTGATCTTTCATGGCGCCCTCTTGATTGCAGGATTGCTCAACAGAATGAGTAACATCAATATATTACCATAAAAATGTGAGGGTCGTCTAAAATTCGATGCTATTCGCAATGAAGGAAACCCCATTGGGGAGAAACCTTCGCCAAGAAAGGCTGGGTCCCGCTATTTGATTCTTTAATCGTTCACCGGGCTTGAGGTGGCTCTGCGCAGGTGAAGTCGGAGGGGAGACTCATCTCTCCTTCGGACCACTCCGGATATGATTTGGAACGCTTTCAGGGTTATCGTTCACCTCACTCTTTTGTCGTACAACCGGCCTACCAGTCGCCGGAGGCTCCACCGCCGGAGGAATCACCGCCGCCGAAACCGGAGCCGCCGTCACCGTCACCTCTTCCTCCTCCGCCCCACATTGAGGAAATCAGCCAGCCGATGAGTGCGCCTACGCCGGCCATTGCGATCCATCCCCATCCTACTTTCCCGGATCTGATGAGCGAGACGACGACGATAATTCCGCCGATGATCAGGAGCCACGTGAGCCAACTGCTTCCGCCGCTGCTCGGCGCGGGGGCGTTATATGGTTGCGCCGTTTGGACTGGGGCTCCACCGCCGCTCATGACCTGGGCTATTTGCGAGCTTGCCCGACGGATGCCGCTACTGAAGTCGCCCGCCTTGAAACTCGGGACAATTGTGGAACTGATAATCTGCTGCATTTGGGCGTTATACGTGGACCCGAAACCTGAGCCCGTCTCGATACGCACCTTGCGGTCCTGTTTCGCTACAAATAGGAGAACACCGTTGTTCTTGCCTCGTTCGCCGATCCCCCAGTAATTGAACAAGCCTCTCGCAAAGCCCTCAACGGAACTTTCCGAGGTGTTGTAATCCGACATCGCGCGAATGGTCACGACAACCGCGTGAACACCCGTGCGTTTCCTGAGATCCTCGAATGTTTGTCGAATCTCGGCCGTGTCCCCGGCATTGATAATATCGGCGTAGTCGTCTACGTATTGGTCAACATGTTGAGGATACGCCGCTTGCTGCGCGAGAGCATAGGACGACGCGAGGAATACTCCGGCTATAAGCGCCCAAAGCGAAACAAGAACAAGTGTGGAAGCATGGGTTCGTTTCATAGGTGTTCCTCCTGGAAATGCTCCGTTCGTACACGTTAACGGCTCTGCGCCCAACGCCGACCGGCAAGGAGATTCATCTTCCCTCCGGAGCGCCCTATACGTACTTTCAAGTAGTTCCACCGTTCCTGGTGAAGGGTCATCATTATTATTCCTCCTCGAAGATTATTCCGGGCTATGAATGCAGCCGGCGAGGTTTTGCGGCTTACCCGGTGAGTATCAATTCCGGAATTCAAGTTACTCAAGGTTTTCGATACGCTTCTTTTCGGTCTTTTACGCCCGCGATACGAATAGTAAGCTTTTCATCATCCACTTGGTAGAGGATGCGATATGACCCTTGTCTAACCCTATACCCGCCGGTTTTTAGTTTTACGCACCCGTCCGGTCTGGGATTCTCAGTAAGAAGCGCTATTCTCTTTTTAATTAACACAAGGCTTTCAAGGGGTATGCCCGCCAAGTCTTTCTTAGCGGAGCGTAGAAATAAAATTTTATACACCTTTGGATTCCAATTCTTCCCAAACTTCATTCATCGGAATTAGTGATTCTTCCCCTCTCTCGAGTTTCTCCGACTGTTCAAGCAAGAAGATTAAATCTTCCCGGTCTTCTTCTTCCAGTGAATTCCAATGTGCGGCAAATTCGGGAAACGCCATAGTTTCCCCTTCGGATGTTGCTCGGGCACGCTCCCAAATAGACCGAATGTAACTCGGTTCCGCATTATCGCCTTCCGTTATGTCTCCAACTCTCGGATTTATGGGCATATTCACTTCTCCGTTTTGTTTAGCCACTGTTCCTTGTGATGCTTACCCTGCGTCTCGCGTATAAGACAACCAGGGCGCAGGATTGCTCCACGTGGCGCCGTATCGGTCCACATTCTGCGAGAAAAACCCGGCGGCGTATTGCTCAAAGGGGGAGCGTATGCTACATTTGACCCTTGGCACGGGTCGAGGGCTTTTCTTTAGGTTCCTGCAGGGATTGCCCGTCTGCGCCGTTTGATGTGTCCCACGCGGAGAGATGCCCGAGAGGCCGAAGGGGGTTGACTCGAAATCAACTGCGTCCCCGTGGCGCCGGGGGTTCGAATCCCTCTCTCTCCGCCACTATTCAAACCAAAGTGCTGGAAAGAAGTAATATCGGGGAGAACCTTCTTGAAAAGAAAGGCTCGATCCCGAACCCTTCTTCAAGAAATCTTAAAGTTGCCGAAATCGGCTTTTCTCAAGGAAAAAATGCCGATTTTGACGAATGTTCAATTATTCTTAAAAAGATGTTCACCAATTTACTCCTTGTATAGCGAATCGGTATCAGTGGGAAGGGCGCTCGGCTGGTCGAATTCGGATTCTACCGGGTTCAGCCGTAATCAAGGCCCCTTCGAAAAGTGTAGTCTCGTAGCGTTCCAAAATCTTCAAGCAGACCGCTGCTTGCTCTCTAGCTGAGAAGTCCACAAGTCGAATTATTCCACAGTGGCGCTTGCGCCGGACTATTGCAAGTTCACCAAAATCTTTGTCTAATGTAATTAGTATTCGGCCCTGTTTGTTTGCAAACTCCAGGATTTCCTCATCTCCTGGGTCCAATTCCCACTCTCCGGTCCATAACATCGTAACCGCCGGTTTTCAAAGTCTCTCGAACACCACCCCAAACGCATGTGTCAGGGAGGATTTTCAAGAACCGACCTCGTTGAAAAACGGCTCAACACGCTCATGCGCGACTAAGCGCCGAGCGTAAACGAGACAAGCGAGCACATCTTCGCGCTCCAGCCAAGGATAGCCTTCCACTATGGTTTCGACATCGTCACCCGCCGCCAACATACTCAGTACGTGTTCCACGGCAAGCCGCCGGCCACGGATTATAGGCTTACCTCCGAAAATTTTTGGGTTGATCGTTATGCGCTGTAGGAGTTGTTCTTCGCGTACCATCGGTATTCCTCATTCGTAATCGTTTACCGGGCTGGAGACGCATCTGCGCCGGGTGAGCGGTTCTGCGTCATTAAAAGCACCCTAATTGACATCCGTGTATCTTTATCCCGATGTCGTCCAGCAGAGAGCCCACTTTCGCTTTGGGCACACTGTGCTTATCAGCGAAGTCCCAGGCTTCCTCGCAGGTGATACGCCCGTCTTCTTCCAATGCCTTTAACAGCTCCTTGAGTTCCGTGTCGTTCAACATAGTGTCTCCGTTAAATGAAATGGGTGATTGGTAGCGCTTGTAAGCGCCGTCGTTTAGAAACGGCTCTGGGATGGGTAAACTGGCCGACGATCGGTGACGGGGCGGTTTACGGGGCCTCATGTTCGGGTATTTTGAGGCGAAACCGCACGGGTTCGGCTTCGGGCGTCCACGAGCCGTTCAAGAAGGTGTCCATATCCGTTGGTCGGCCGTCAAAAAGGATATCCGTGAAAGATTCACGCACAAGAGCGGCTTCGTTCCGAAACGCCTCCTGGAGCGCCACAGCGTCTACGATGATCCCTTGCGTCAAGAACAGAGGGCCGATCTCCGGCGCCGTGAAGTTGTAGAGTTTAAAGGATATTTGAGCCGGTGTGGGCGTATGGGTTTCACCGATCTCGTCGGCCGCGTGGGTGATACCGCTGCGCAAGGTGGAATAAAAGCCGCCTTTGCGAAATGCGGCCCCTACGAGTCCCGGCATGGCTGCGGAAAGGGCGACAATAGCTCCATCATGCACAACGGCGGTGTCCATATTGTCCACAGGTTTACCTTCGAGAAATACGGTGTTCAGTCGATTATCGATGTAGTCGCGCGGCACACCGACGTCGGTGAGGACATCGGCTATGCTGCGGCCTGACTCGGTATCGACATGGAATCCTCGTTGCAACACAATGTGAAACACCTTGAGACCCCGCGCATCGGAGAGCTTAGCGCTAATGGTAATCATAAGAATAGTCGGCTCCTGGATGAAATTGCGGTCAAAGAAGGTATGGAGGGAAGAACCTTGTTAGCTGGAAGGCCTCTCCTAACCCTTACGGCGCCGAAACGGTATTGTTCTTGATATAAGCTTTATTTCGGCGAAGATACAGTCTATAAGGCAGAGTCGGAAAAAATGTCTCATACGAATGCGCAATAAAAGAAGTAATATTGGAGAGAACCTTCTTGAAAGAAGTTTCTCCCCAAACCCCTCTCCAAGAACTTTCAAAATAGCCGCAAGTGCCTTTTCTCAAGGAGACAAAGCCACTTGCGGAGCATTTAAACATTCTTTCATAGTAGTTAGGGAAACCTGCTCTTACAAAAATGCCCTTCACCTATATTCCTCTTTCGACAGCACATTGGTATCACGCACCGATTTGGCGGGACTACTTACCGGTAGGCGAATGGGTAGTATTCCCCCGTGGACTCTCCTGTGTTGTTGTTCGTAGTTGCGTCTTGGTAGTAACCGGTTACTTCTGGGTCTGCGCGTATAGGCTTGATATATATAGTAATGGTATTGGCGCTGATTCGGTAAGCGTAGAGGCGCCTTGAGCTTTGCGAATCCTTCCAAAAAGCGTGGTGTCGTTATTGAAATAAAGATTGCATGAGCCCTACTTTCTAGGATATACTATTCATTTACGTTGTCAAGTGATAAATGAAAAAGCCCATATAGAGCGGCGTAGAGGTGTTTCGCACAGGAGATTTTCGGCCCTAAACGGCGCATTTGGACCTCGAATAGCTCCCTTTCAGGGACCGCCGAGGCGTAGAACGACGTTCATACGCGTGCGAGCGCGTACGCGTTGGTGATTTTAAGATCAACCCCCTATATCCCCCTTGTCAGGGGGACATCCGGATACTGCATGACGACCCTTTGACTCGGAGCCGACGTCTATCCCGCTGAGGAAGGGGCTTCAATCCCTATACCGAAAAACATTCCGTGACGTATCATCGCAACGAAGCATGAAAGTCTTGTCTTGTCGTGGTACGTCACATCCTGAACGTGAGACTTCCCTGCGAGCTTTCGCAGTTGCCGAAACCTGCTTTTCTCAAAGAGAAAATGCCGCTTTTGGCGATTATCACAAATTTTTAGAAAGAGGTTGTAACAACCCGCTTTGCAAAAAAGCTCCGCCAATTTTACTTTTTTAAAAGCACATCGGTATGAAACGAGCCATGAAAGACAGCTCGTTCAAAAATCGCTCCAATCTAAGAAATAGGATGCTCTTTCGGGATCTGCGCAATAGCATCCAATGTCGCCGGTTTTGACGCGCTGGGATTCCTCGAAATCAGGACCTTTGAAGCCCAAAGCACACATCTTCCAAAGTTGACCGTGGATTTTGGGGATTTCGAAAGCTTGACAAAGTGCTTCTTCGTTGCTAATTTGGTTGCCTTCGTGGGGATGTAGCTCAGCGGGAGAGCACCGCGTTCGCAACGCGGGGGTCGAGGGTTCAAATCCCTTCATCTCCACCAAGTAATATCAAGGGAAATCAGGACGTTAGGCTTGTGAGGCGACATCCTGTTTTTTCTTTGTTCCCTCGTTTTGTACACGTTTTGTACACGTCTTTCCCTCGTCGCGCTTTTTCATCTTCTCGCCACGAGGATCTCGGTCTGCCCGTGGTCAATGGTCATAGAATCGATGGCCTTGATCAGCTCCGAGTCTCCTATTCTTCCGTAGCGCTCGTTCACGTTCCTCCCCCGGTACCAATGACCCATAATGGCCTCGCGTATCTCAGGGTCCATTCCGGAACGACGCGCATTGGTCTTCCAGGTATGCCGAAGGTCGTGAAAACGAAGTCGCTGTTCCATCTGCAGAATTTTCACCGCCTTCGCCCAGGGCTTTTTCAACGAAGACCGGTGAGGCGGCTTCCCGCCGATGACGAACACCTTATCCGTACTCAATGCCTGAATCCTCAGCACGTTTTCAAGAATCGGCAGAAGCTCGCTATGAATCGGAATCCGCTTCCAATGACCTTCCTTCGTCATTGCGGGACCGAGCAACAACATCCGTTCGCCGAGTTGTACGTGGCTCCTGGTTAAGCTGAGAATCTCGCCGCGTCTCATTCCCGTGTAATAGGCTGTCTGAGCAATGGGTCTGAACCAGTTCGAGGTTTCCTCCATCATCCTGGTGAAGTCGGCGAAGGAGAGGTACACTTCCCTCTCTTCCGACTTCTGGGACAGGTTTTTCACCAGTCGAACGGGATTGGCATCGACCCGCCTCAGCTCCACAAGAATCTGGAACAGCTTGGACAGAGTTCCCTTCTCTCGATTGACCGTCGATGGGGCGGCGCCGTCATCCAGACGCTCAGCGATGTACTCCTTGATCTCGGGTACCCAGAGAGACTTGACTGGACGGTCTTGCCCGAAGTGGTCCACCAGGTGAACTAGGCACTGTTCGTACCGTTCTTTTTCAGCACTGTTCCGGATCTCCGGATATTTCAGGAACAACTCCATGCTCTTCCACAGGGTCAGTTCTTCTTTGACCTGTTCCGTAGGGCAGAGATCGGGAGGTATTTCCCAGCCCTGGTTGCGGAACATCCTCACACAGACTTCACGGGACAAGGGATCAAGTGCTCGATAATCACCTGATCTGCATGCAGTCAAAATGGCCATCTCAAGGTGCTTTGCTTCCGTCTTGGATCTCGCCGCGGTCTTTAACCCGATCACTTCGTCTCCAAACGGACGGAAGCGGATATGGAAAATTTTGCCTCTTTTTGCTATTGCCATGAACGCATCTCCTCTCGAAGATCCGTCCTGGAAAACCCAACCGATTTCTCACCTCCTTTACGGGGAGAGGATAGGGTCTTTGGGGCCTTCCTGTCAAATCGAACTGTTACGCTCTGACAATCAATGTAATCTTGCACCTGTTCAAGAGTAAAACGGCGATCCTTTTCCGTGACCTGCACACAACCGAGCTTTCCTTCTCGCACCAATTTATGAACGGTCTTCTTAGCAATTCTTAATATCTTGGCTACATCTTCAGCATCCATGAGCTGAGGCATGGCCGCCCCAGGTTGTTGGTCGGCCTTCACCGACCGGTTTTCATCCATTTCGTTTCCTCCATGTTGTCAACGTCTTTGCCGGACTATTCCCAGCTTCGGTGCCGGAGTACACCGGCCTTGTGCCCCGTTCCCGTTGGAGAAAACAGGCCGGGGCATTATCGATTCACAGTAACCTTACGGCTTCAACCAGATGGTCTCAACACGATCCAGACCTCGTTTCGTGGCTTCTTTCTCCGCAACATCTTTCTTGGCTGTGCTTGCACCTGCCGTACATTTCGTTTGGAAATCCATTCTGAGCCAACCCGCGCACTCCAGCGGCCAGTATATCGGATGGGCATATCCAGACAACATCGCCTTTCCTTCTATACCTAGAAGCAGCTCAACCAACTCCTGGTGATCCTCA
>JBBRBO010000028.1:0-34047 GCA_038205805.1 Desulfomonilales bacterium | reverse complement strand
AAGTTATTATAAAGGGGTGTTATTTATGCTAAAAACCCTAATACAACGATAAATCTCCTGTGATATTAGCCGTAAAGACGTCGTTCGGCAAGTGACAAGTTGTAAGTGGCAACGTATGTGCCGTAGACGATAGTCCTAATCATATTACGGGCATAGAGCATCTGTTCACTATAGTGAATAGTTGCACAGGTAGGGGCGTGGAGGTGCGAAGAGACACCAGCCCGCGGCCCGCTGGGAGATTGGCAGGCTTCCATTATTACACCGCCCTAAATCGCTAATGATCGTTGTGCCGTCGGTGTGCGGATGGTCTCTTAAATCACGGGACTTTTTCTGATTTAACACAGTCGTCATGGTGGAAATGCGGTGTAATATCAATGCTCAAGCGTTACTTTCTACGACTTCTAATCCGTAGGTCACAGGTTCGAATCCTGTCGGGCGTGCCAGAAAATAGCAGAGGAATAACTAAGAGGTTGCCAAGACCGGCGGCCTGTTTTTTGTTGTGTTCGCTATTTAGCATACATTTGGCTCTGATAGTCCTGTTAATACCTGTCATGTCAGGATGCATTATCGGCCTGCAATGTTTGTACAAGCACAAGACTTGCCGGCCTTTTGTACTCCACATCATCCATTCTGCATCCCCAGCTTTTTCAGCTTCCGCCACAGAGTTGTCTTGTCGATGCCCAACTCGGCTGCGGAGGCCAGTTTCTTGCCTTTGTTGCGCGCTAGGGCCTCTCGTATAACGCGGGCCTCAGTTTCCGCCAGAGTTAGCCCTACGGGTATTCCGCCGGCAGAGTCTTCAATTTGACGCAGCGTCGCCGGAAGATGTTTCAGACCTATAAGGCCGGCGTGACACAGTATGAAAGCGTGTTCTATGGCGTTTTCCAATTCTCTTATGTTTCCCGGCCATTCATGGCGCATGAACGCCGCCGCCGCTTCTGTGGACAAGCCGGTGAGATCCTTGCCTCGCAGGCGATTGAGGCGGTCAATAAAATGTTGCGCAAGTAGCGGTACATCCTCCTTTCTATCTTTTAGCGGTGGTAAGACTAGCCTGAAAACCTGCAAACGGTAATACAAATCTTCTCGAAAGGAGCCCTCCTGTACCATTCCTTTCAGATCACGGTTCGTGGCAGCGAGTACCCTTACATCGGAATAGACGGTCTTCGCAGCCCCCAACGGCTGATAACTCTTATCTTGTAAAACCCGCAATAGACGGATCTGCAGGGCTGGGCTGATGTCACCAATTTCATCCAAGAAAATAGTGCCCCCTTCAGCTTGAGCAAACCTTCCCGGTTTATCTCGAGTTGCTCCGGTGAACGCTCCGGCCTTGTAGCCGAACAATTCCGATTCCAGTAGCGTATCGGGAATGGCGCCGCAATTCACTGTCACCAATGGCTTTCTACGCCGATTAGAGAGATTATGGATAGCCTTGGCCGTCAATTCCTTGCCCGTGCCGCTTTCACCCTCGATGAGAATGGTGCTGTCGCTTTGGGCCACATCCGGCAATATGCTGAAGATTTCCCGCATTCTGTGGTTTTTCGAAATAATGTCTTCGAATGTAAAGGATTTATCAACTTCTCGTCGCAACGCTTCGACCAAAGTAAGATCACGAAAGGCTTCAACCCCACCCAGGATTCGTCCTCGCTCGTCTCTCAGCACAGCCGTGCTTATGCTGATAGGAACACGAGCGCCGTCAGACCGGAGAATGTAAACAGCCTGATTCACCACGGGACGGCCAGTGCTTATGGTGCGTTTAAGAGCGCAATCCCCCTCACAAATTTCTGCTCGAAAGACCTCACAACAGGGCTTGCCCAAGGCTTCGACGGCGGGTGTTCCGGTGATTTTCTCAGCGGCTCGGTTGAAAGAGGTAATAATGAAGTTTTCGTCCACTGTAAAGACTCCATCCGCGATTGAACGGAGTATCATCTTTATTTCGGCGGAAGTCAGTTCTTTTTGGGGGTTCATAATATAGTTGCCGCCTAGATTGTGGTGCATATTGCATACAATATGTTCTCTCCGGGGGCAAAATGCAACTGCCTCGAACCCGGTTGTCCAGGTCTTATGGTACCCACTTCGCCCAATATGGTAAATCGGCCCATAGCTATTGACGAATCACAAATGTCGTTTGCGGCGCTCAAACGAATCAATAGCCTTGCCGAACAAGCGTAATCAGCCACTGTGTCCACCTGTGGAGCTTTAGTATAGCAAAAAGTCTATACGCGGCACGAACCTTGCTTCAAAAGTATAGAGTCCGTGTTTACGAAAAGAGATGTGTTAAAAAGTACAAACGACTATATTGAGATATAGGCGCTACGCTATCCTCATCCTTACATTGCAGCGGATAACCCAAATCCGCAGCCTCTCCAACGTCCTCATTACCTGCCCGTCAACCCCGAAGGGAGAGCGCACATGGGAACCGACACCTTTTGCCAAGCCGTATTGAACAGCATATCCGAAGGCGTGATGACCTTAGACAAGGATTGGAAGATAATCTCATGGAATCACGCTGCTGAGAGAATCACCGGTTTCTGCCGAGAAGAGGTTGTAGGGCGAGAGTGCACCACGCTATTTCACACCAGCCTTTGCCAAGAGCACTGCCCCGTAGATCGAGCGCTATCGTGTGGTTACCCTTACCGGGATGTCGAGGTTGCAATTCGCAGCAAACGTGGAGAGATAGTCCACTTGCTTGTAAACGCAGCTCCTCTTTACGATGCTCAGGGCAATGTCATAGGTGGGTTGGAAACTTTCCGTGATGTCTCACAAAACAGGTGGATGCAGGAAGAGCTGGAACAGCAATTCGGATACAGGCACATTGTAGGCCGCAGTGAACCTATGCGCCAGGTCTTTGATGTCATAGCCTCACTCGTCTCCACTGACACCACTGTCCTTATTCAGGGAGATTCCGGAACCGGCAAGGAGCTGGTGGCGCGTGCGCTCCATTTTTACGGTCCTCGCAAAGACAAGTCATTTGTTGCTATCAACTGCTCGGCGCTTCCCGAAGGCACTCTCGAATCCGAACTCTTCGGGCACGCTAAGGGGGCATTCACTGGAGCTATTAAGACGCATGTGGGAAAATTCGAGCAGGCACACAGTGGCACTCTCTTCTTGGATGAAATTGGGGAAATAAGCCCAGCGCTCCAAGTGAAACTCCTCAGAGTTCTGGAAGAGCGGGAATTCCAGAGAGTGGGCGACAACAGAAACATACGTATGGATGTGCGCCTCATTACGGCAACAAACAAGGATCTCTACCGAAAGGTTCTCGACGGCTCGTTTAGAGACGATCTTTACTACAGACTGAGTGTGTTCCCGCTGAGATTGCCGGCTTTGAGGGAACGAATTGAAGATGTTCCTCTTTTAGTGAGTCATTTCATCAAGAAATTCAATGAACAAACAGGAAAGAGCATACAGGGCATTGCGGATCAAGTGCTTGACGTACTCGAGGCCCATCCCTGGCCCGGGAATGTTCGCGAGTTAGCCAATGCTATCGAACACGCCTTTGTTCACAGTAAAGGAGCGTTGATTCATTGCTCGGATCTGCCGCAGGGGCTAATTGCCGCTGGTCGGACTGTAGAGCGAATCCCGCCGACCTCTCCCAGAACTCTTGACACCGTGGAAAGACGACTAATCGTGCGTGAACTCGAGGCAGCCAACTGGAGAAAAGGCGTAGCGGCCAAACGCCTGGGCATGAGCAGATCGACCCTATGGCGCAAGATGGAAAAGTATGCAATCGGCAAATACGTTTCAGACTCCTAAGAAAATGTCGCGACACTGAAACACCCCATAGATTTTGTGATTCCAAGACTTTAAGGCCCATCGAAACAAACTGTAGCATTTTTGAGACATACAAAGCATCTGTTTCAACCCCAACCATCGCAACATTTTGCCGGCCGCAAGAACCTGTTTCGCTCTTAGCGGTTTCTAAAGCCGCCAACAACTTAATTTTATGCCGCCGGCATAAAACTTGCCTTATTAAAAGAAACGTGACTGGCAGCAACCGCGAACACCAGTCGAGTCGCTAACAAGGCGGCAGCCCCTCACGAAAATGTTCGGAAGCTCGGCGCCTGAGACTTCCGTGGAGTTTTCGTGTGCGGCGAATGGCCGCATGCCTTTCATGAAAAATCACCGGCGTCAAGGTAAACAAGGAGGACCGGTCATGCAAAAAAAGGTTCTTATCATCGATGATGAGCAAGACATCCTGCTATTTCTCGGAACTTTGCTGAGGAAAAACGGCTACGAAGTTTGCGAGGCATGTGACGGCGTCGAGGGCATTAAAAAGGTACTTGACGAAAAGCCCGATTTAGTGTGTCTCGACCTTCTTATGCCTGAAAAGACCGGAATCCGCATGTATAGAGAAATGAAGAAAGACGAGCAGCTCAAACACGTGCCGGTCATTATGGTTACTGGTATTGAGGCGGCTGAACGATGGGAGTTCTCGGGTTTTCACAAATTTATCGAAGAGCGCTCCATTCCCGGTCCTCGCGCCTATATCGAAAAACCGGTGGACAAAGATCAATTCCTCAAAGCCGTACGAGAAGTTTTGGGCGAGTAACATCTGGTTCACACGTGCGGAATACATCGCCTACGCGAGGAAAGTAGGGTTCCACCGTGGATAGGCCGAATGACAATTGGACTCCTTTCTTTCGGAGTCTCGGGTTTAGAATCGCCCTTGCCGTAGGGCTGATGCTCCTGACTTCTTATGTAGTATTCATCTATCTCATCGTAGATATTCAGCAAACCTTCTACTTTCAGCGCGTGATCCGAGAAGCGGAACGCCTGAGCGCGGCAATGATGAATGCCACAAACCATAGCATGCTCCGGGACGATGCGACCGCTACACGCAGCATAGTTACGGATGTGGCAAAGCAGGAAGACATTTCGGCTATACGAATTTACAACCACGACGGTATAACCAAATTTGCGAACGATCCCGGAGAGGTAGGTAAAAAGGTAGACAAGCAAGCCGAAGCTTGTCTTGCCTGCCACTCTGAGGATAAGGCATTCAGCGAAGTTGTGACCACCAAGAGGACTCGTATTCACTACCATGGAGATCATCGGGTGCTTGGAATGATTACCCCGATCTACAACAACAAGAGCTGTTATCAGGCTTCATGCCATGTTCATTCCGAGCAGCAAAAGGTGCTCGGTGTATTGGACTTGGGATTGTCTCTGAAACAGTTCGATGCGCACGTTCAAGCGCTGGTCTTCGATACGATTCTTCTGGGAATCGTCACTTTTTGCGGCGTGCTGGGCGCTATCGGCCTGTATGTCACAATGCGAGTTCATCGTCCTATTACTCGACTGCGCGATGCAGCTCGGAAAATCGCTCTCGGTGACTTTAGTGACAAGTTGATCGTCAAGGGCAGCGATCAAATCGCAGAGTGCGCAAAAGCGTTCAATCTCATGCGCGATCAGATACGACGTAGGACTCAGGAACTGACTCGCAGTAGGGAAGAGTACAAGGGGCTCTTCGAACAGGTGCCGTGTTACATCTGCGTTATAAATCGCCAGTACGAAATAGTCCGTCAGAATTCCTTTATGCGAGATTTGTTCAAAGGCGCCACAGGACAACACTGTTACGAAGCCTTCAAAAAAAGTTCGCGCAAGTGTCCCGATTGTCGAATCGATGAGACGTTTGAGAACGGCCGGACCTACTCAAAAGCACACTGCGGAACCACCGGCGTAGGTGAAACGGCTGATTACGTGAGCTATGTCGCCCCCATCGTCGATGAGGGGAAACGCACCGTATACGCAATGGTTATCGCCATGGATGTGAGAGACAAGGTGCGGCTCGAGACCGAACTTCAGATCTCAAGAGATTTCCAAACCAACCTCATTGAGCACTCTATTCATGGGATTATCGCTACAGACGCACACGGCCGAGTAACGATTTACAATATTGCCGCGCAAAACCTTTTGGGGAAATCACCCGAGGAAGCGTTGGGAGATCAAAATCTCGAACATTATTTTCCGCAGGAATTCTTAGAAATCATTATCAGCTCTCATGCCAAGAAAAACGCCGGGGCACAGCGGTTGGTGGCGCAGGAGACAACAATTCGTTCGAGTGCCGGAGAAGCCATCCCTATTCGCTTTTCCGGAGTTACCCTCTTCGACAAGGGTAAGTTGGTGGGCGCTGTGGGGTTTTTCCAGGATCTACGCACCCTCAAGCAGTTGGAACGGGAAAAGCAGGCGTCGGATCGTCTCGCAGTTGTAGGACAAACCGTGGCCGGTCTCGCACACGGCATAAAGAATATTCTAACGGGTCTGGAGGGCGGCGTCTTCGTGGTGCAGACCGCACTCGATGATGAAGACGACAAACTGCTTCACGGCGGCTGGAAAATGGTGCGAGGCAATATCGGTCGTATAGCCGGCTTGGTGAAGGACTTGCTAAGCTATAGCAAAGAGAGAGCGCCCCAATACAAGGAGACGGATCCAAACCGCTTGGCTGAGGAAGTATGCGCTCTCTTCGATTTGAGGGCTCAAGCAAATTCGATCATCATTCAACGAGACTTCGATTCGGATGCAGGCAAGATGTTCAAGATCTTTCTCGATCAGAGCGGTATCCACACCTGTCTATCGAATCTGGTGGCAAACGCCGTAGATGCCTGCGAAATAGATAAAAGATCTATCGAGCATCGCATAGTTGTCGGCACCGAGCAGAATTCGGATGGAAGCTTAATTTACAAGGTATCCGACAATGGGCCGGGAATGAGTTTGGAAACGAAACGCCACCTTTTTTCCAGCTTTTATTCTACGAAAGGCAGCCGCGGCACCGGTCTGGGTCTCATGGTGACGAACAAGATCGTGCTGGAACACGGCGGAAAGCTTTCCGTCAACAGCGAAGAGAGTCGCGGAAGCGTCTTCACCATTACGCTTCCACTGGCGGAATCCATGCAAGTCAACAACGGTGCGCCTACAAGCGCAGACCAACTCCCCAAGATGGAGCGTGACGCCTCCGCCGGCGTTTCCTTGAATCATCATGACTCGTTGTGACGGCCCCGAGCCACGGTGACACGGCAAGCTCGTTGGAATTATTGGGTTGCTTGAGCAAAATCTTTGATTCGTCTTCCCAGACATCCGAGAGTCGGAGGACGCCGCCCGATAAAGCGAAGCGAGGAATTCGTGCGCCGGAAATGGCTAACCACCTGAAACGAGTACAGCGTGAACCGGACGGGAGATGTGTCTCCCCTTCGGTTCATACCAAGAGAGACTACAACCGTCGCAATGGAGGAATCATGACGCAATCTGCACATAGAATACTGCCCAGCGTTTGGACTCCGGATACTGAAATGGTACAGATAGCCAATCTGACGGAGTGGCGAACGCAATACTCCGAAGTTCAGGAACCGGTGGTGAGTCAAGACGGCGATAGGATCGCCGCCATTGTGATGACCGAGGATGATTCTTTTACCGTGTGTGTGAACGGAGTGAGCTGGTCAAATTCATTTGAGAAAATATGGTCGCTCCAGTTCGCCCCCAATGATCGACTTTTCTGTATCGCCATGAACGATGATGAATGGACGGTTGTTGAGGAAGATGAGCCGTGGGAAGAAACCTACGAATACGTATGGAATTTGCAATTCAGTCGGGACGGCAGCGGGGTCGCTGCGAATGTGAAGACCTCAGCAGGGTATGGGGTTGCTCTGAACGGCGTCGCATGGGACACAAGCTTTCTTCAGATGAGGAGCTGCGAGATCAGCGCCGATGGATCGACCACCGCCGGCAATATTCAGATCTCCCCTGTTGCGGAGGCGGATATTACGGCCTTCAGCAAAGGCGTATGGAGTTTGGCGGTAAACGGCGCGGCTTGGCCGACAGCTTTTCTCAACGTATGGAACTGTGCCTTAACGGATAACGGAGCGCATTGCGCCGCGGAAGTTAGGCTAGATCCGAGCCGCCAGACTATCGCTGTGGACGGGAAACCCTGGCCGGATGTGTTTCGAGCCGTTTGGAGCCCAATCTTTGCGCCGATTTCCAACGATGTTATCGCCCCTGGGCTTACTCCGGATGGATGGAAACTTCTTGTTAACGGTAAGCCGATATGGAACAGAGCCTTTGTCCAGGTTTGGAACCAAAAAGTCAGCCCTGACGGTGGCCGTCTGGCCGCGATAGCCGCGCCGACCTTCGGACACTGGACGGTGGTTGTAGATGGCGAAGTGTGGAAGGCCTCCTGGAAAGACGCTGTTCTAGCTCCGATATTTAGCCCCGACGCAAGGCGTGTCGCGGCGGTGGTCAAGAGTGCCAATCGGTGGACCATAGCTGTGGACGGTAAAGCCTGGACTGAGTCTTTCGACATGATTTGGGACCCGGTATTCAGTCCGGACGGGAGAACCGTCATAGCAAAAGCAGAGCGGGATAAGAGCTTTGTTCTCGTTGCGAACGGCCGCATCATAGCGTCTCCTTTCGAAGCGCTATGGGACCCCGCATTCAATTCCGACGGATCACGGATTCTCGTAAGGGCTGTGGAAGCCGGCATAGCGCAACGGCGTATTCTTCCGATAGAGCAAGCGCTCCGTTGAGCAGAGGAGATCAGCATGTACGAATTCGTTAGTGGCCCCCTGGTCTGGATAGCATTCATAATATTTTTTGCAGGAATGATCTACCAGCTTGCGACCATGCTCTCTATGGCCAAGAAGGATAAGGTATATTCTTACATGAGTGCAAAGTATAGTTTGCGCTCCTTGGCTCATTGGACAACTCCATTCGGCGCCAGGAACATGCGGAAGCGCTACGAGACAACGATCGTTACCTTCGCATTCCACATCTGTCTAATTCTTACCCCAATTTTCTTAGCGGCCCATGTGTTGATGTTTTCTTTTTCATGGGGTCCAAAATGGCTCGCTTTCAGCGCTGCTGGGGCCAATTGGCTCACAGTGATCGTCATCTTGGCGTCTTTGTTTTTCCTCGTGCGCCGCTGGATGCTGCCGGAAGTCAGATTTGTCACCGATCCGTCGGATTATCTCCTGCTTCTAGTGGCTGCGGCGCCTTTCATAACGGGCTTCATGGCCACAAGACAGTGGTTCGACTATGAAACTATGGTGATTCTCCACATGATTTCAGGCTCCGTAATGTTGATGGTGATACCATTTACACGGTTGAGCCACATGCTCTTTTTCCCCTTCACCAGGGCCTACATGGGCTCTGAGTTCGGAGCAGTCAGGGCCGCAAAAGACTGGTAACCATTCACCGAGCATGGGAGCGCTTGAAGCTCGGTGCATCAAAATAGCAATGTAAACATACAACCCCACATGGAGGCGATTATGGGCATTATGGCAATGAGTTTACCCTCGCTGCCGAAGGTCCCGGATCCGGGTCTCGACGAGAGCGTCAAGATTCTCACTCAAGAGCGGATCAACGAGGTTATCGACAGGGTATTGGACAAAGAAACGGCTGCGAGATTCCGGGTATACCAAGACACATGCGTACACTGCGGACTCTGTTCAGACGCCTGTCACTGGTTTCTTTCCAACGATAGAGATCCCCGATTCTCACCGGTGGGCAAGGTCAAGCAAACCCTGTGGGAAATCATGAAACGAAAGGGCCGAGTGGATGGGGATCTCCTGAAGACCTGTTCGAGAATAGCCCAGACGGAATGCAACGTGTGTCGCAAGTGCAGTATGTATTGTCCATTCGGTATTGACATCGCTTACTTAATGCTGGTGGTGCGACGTATTTGCAACGAACTGGCCGTTGTGCCCCAATTCATGCAGGACACCGTCAATAGCCACGCCGTCACCATGAATCAAATGTGGGTAAAACAAGACGAGTGGGTAGATACGCTTCAATGGCAGGAAGAAGACGCACGGGCGGAAGTTAAAGGGGCGGCGATACCTCTCGATAAGACCGGCGCCGATGTCTTCTATTCCGTTATTGCGCCGGAACCCAAGATCCTTGCGCAGCTCATCGGGTATATGGCTCAGTTGATGACCGTTGCGAAGGTGGATTGGACCATGCCGTCGTTCGACGGCTGGGACAACAGTAACATGGCCATGTATTCGGGTGATTTTGAGACTATGGGCCGAGTAGAAAGGGTGCACCATGATTCCGCGCTCAAGCTGAAAGCTAAGCGTATCGTTATGGGTGAATGCGGGCATGCTTTCCGCGGCGCTGTTTATGACGGACCCCGCTGGCTGGGATGGCGTGAACCGCCGATTCCTGTAATTCACGCAGTAGAGTTTTATCACGAGCTTATTACCACAGGGAAAATAAAGATCGTGCGGAAGTACGAAGAGCCGATTACCGTCCAGGAACCTTGCAATATCGTAAGGGGTCGCGGCTTAGGACTCAAGCTCCGGGAGATTATCGAAGCTACATGCTCAGACTTCAGACCCCCGGATCCTGATTTCGAGCACAACTACTGCTGCGGTGCAGGAGGCGGTGTCATCAACTGCGGTCCTCCGTGGAAGACATCGCGCGTGAAGGGAAACAGTGTTAAGGCGGAACAACTGGCCGCCACGAAAGCACATGTGATTTTGACGCCTTGCCACAATTGCCACAGCGGTATTGAGGACATTGTCAGCGGTTATAAGTTAGGCATGCACGTAAAATTCTTTATCGAAATTTTAATGCAGACCATAGAAATCCCGGATGAACTAAGGGTTGAATGACCCAAGCTCGCCCGAAGCCATACACCGACGGAGGAGCGAACCCATGCCTAGGCTCAACCCAAAAGCGTTTGTGATGATTACAATTTTGAGTTTTATAGTGTTTGCCTGTTGGGCGTCCACGGTCTCAGCGGAAACCTCGGGTGCGTCCGAAGCCGCCGAATCTCCCGCTGCGCCCCTCATTTTAATGACGCCGCCGGAGTTGGCGGGCAATCTCGATAGACCTCCCACTGCCTTTGATCATGATCGACATACAGCTGCCTTGAAGACGAACAGCCTGGAATCATGCGGGGTATGTCACCCGGCCAGCAACAAGGACGCAACGGTGGGAGCAGCTACGCTGCTAAAAACATTTACATTTCCAAAGGCGCCGTATGACGCTTCCGACAAGATGGCCACCGCCACGGCCTATCACAACGAATGTGTGGGTTGCCATCGTAAACTGTCGAGCGAGGGGAAAAAGTCAGGTCCCGACGTGGGGCTGTGCGGCAAGTGTCATGTTAGGCGAACCGAACCGCCGCAAACCGCCCAAGCATGGACTCCGCTGTTCAACTATCGGCGGCATTTCCAACACACTAAAGCCTCTGAGACGTGGCCGACCAGCGGCAAGTCGTTGACAGGAATTAAGGTAGATGTCCTTAACAGTGCGGCCGACACCAGGTGCTATGTTTGTCATCACTCGTATGATGAGACCACTAAGAAACTGATTTATCAGAAAAACACCGAAAACGCGTGTGCGGCCTGTCACAAACACACCGACCAAAAGAATGTCCGATCCATGCAGAAAGTGGCGCACGCCGCATGTATCGGCTGTCATGCCAAACTCCGTGAAGAAGCGAAAATTGCACTCGTGGGCGGGACGGCTACTCAACAGGCGGCGCAAAGCTCGAAGCGATTTGGTCCCGTGGAATGTAAAGGATGCCACACCGAGCACGCCAAACTTTCGCCCGCTGAAATAGCCAAGATCCCTCGGTTGGAGCGCGGACAAAAAGATGTTATGGACTTGCCCCCTGTGCCCGAGCAGGAGTTTGCTTCCGCAAATACCCCTACCATTCCTCTTGTGAAGACATCCTCAGCGAGGATGAAAGTGGTTCCTTTCAACCATAAGGCGCACGAGCCTCGCGCTCAATTCTGTAGCACGTGTCATCACCATTCAATGGAAAAGTGCTCAAATTGTCACACACTTCAGTCAAATTTAGAAAAAGGCGGAGGAATAACTCTTCATCAGGCTTTCCACAAGGTGTCCGCAAAGCAATCCTGCACAGGCTGTCATGACAATGCAAAGCAGGATCAGCAGTGCCGCGGCTGCCATCAAGTAGCCCAACAGCAATTGTCGAATGAATCCTGTCGTGTTTGTCATCGTGGTCCGTCCGAAGGCGCTCCTCCTAATGCGCCGCCGGCCCCGATTGTTTTTAACAAAGACGACGTTCCTGAAAAGCTGGAACTTAAAACACTAGATAAGGAATTCAAGCCAACGGCCTTTCCGCATCAGAAAATTGTCATAAAGCTCACCAAGCTGTCGAATGATAATGCACTTGCCAGAGTATTTCACGCAGGCTTGGGCGAACAGACAATGTGCAAAGGATGCCATCATAGGACCGAACCTGCCGCCGCTCAGGCGAAAATGGTTCCGAAATGTATGTCATGCCACACCAAAGGCATTGATCCCAATGATCCCAGTAAACCGGGAATTCCCGGCGCATATCATCGTCAGTGTATGAGTTGCCATGAGGCGATGAAGCAACCGCCGGCCCCTCTGCAGTGCACCAAGTGTCATGAAAGAAAAGAGCAACCGGTGGGCGAACCCAAAGCCGCCTCAAATCCAGTTAATTTAGAGTCTAATGAGAAATAATGGTAACCGTTCACCACGAAGGGCGCGCCTTGAACGATCTATGAGATGAATTGGAGGTGAGATGAGTTTCTCCTCCGGCGTTCACCGGCGCAGAGCCGTCTCGAGCCTGGTGAACAGTTACACATAAGGAATATTTTGTCGAATAGGTCGGCGCCGACTCTCATGCGCCATAAAAGGAGAAACGATGCCGCACATCCTGCACGAGTTTTACACGATGACGAAGGGCATGGAATACCTTGTGGTGATCCTATACCTGTTGTTGTTTATTTCTTTTTGGCGGTTTCTTACCTATAGAGAGAAATGAGATAACACTTTCACTCGTGGCGATCCTAACATCCGGCGCCGCTATTATGCGGCTCCAAAAGGGGATAAGCTTCCCTGGGCTTTATGTCAGGCGCAATGCCGCCTCGGCCCGAGTGAACACTATAAACAAATACCCCGTCCATCCGAATAAGGACAAGGAAGTGAGGAGATGTCTCATGGATAAACATAGGAGACAGTTCTTAAAGCTAATGGCAGCCGGAGGTTTGGCCTCGCTTGGCGTCATCCGGCCCGAGGTTTCTCAGGCCGGGGTAATCGGTCTGCCTGGTTATCCGAATCAATACGGAGTGTTGGTTGATACAACGGTTTGCATCGGATGCCGCAGGTGCGAATGGGCATGCAAGGAAACCAACAAGCTTCCCAATCAACGGCCACTAAAAGAGTACGAAAAAGATCAAACGGTGTTTCAGACACTCAGGCGGACGCATGCCGATACATACACGGTGGTAAATAGGTTCGATAATCCGCAGGACTCGTCGAAACCAATCTACGTTAAAAAGCAATGCATGCACTGTACGGAACCTGGGTGCGCTTCTTCCTGCTTTGTAAAAGCGTTCACAAAACGACCTGAAGGCGCCGTAACCTACGATGCCTCACTTTGTGTAGGTTGCAGATATTGCATGGCCGCATGTCCATTCGATGTCCCCGCCTATCAGTATGATGATCCGTGGACGCCCGAGGTCACCAAATGTACCTTCTGCTTCGACAAGATCAGAGTTCAGGGTGGTGTGCCGGCTTGTGTTAGCATTTGCCCCGTCGAAACCATGACTTTCGGCAAAAAAACAGACCTCATCGATTTGGCTCATAAGAAAATTAGAGACAATCCCACACGATACGTAAACCACGTCTACGGTGAACAAGAAGTGGGTGGAACAAGCTGGCTTTACCTCTCAGCCGTGCCGTTTGATAAGATTGGTTTCAGGACCGATCTGGGTGTGACGCCTATTCCGACATACAGTAAACCCTTCCTGTCTTTGGTTTCACCGGTGTTCATAGTGGTTCCCGCCCTCGCTATGGGTTTTTACAGCTTCAAGAAACGACGGGATCAGCTTGCCGAAGATGAAGTGCGTAAGGCTCTGGAGAAAAAGGAGAACAAAAAATGAACGGCGTCTCCACTGTAAATGGATTCAAACCTACGTGGGTTCAAGAAAAACTTTTCTTAGGCATGACGTGGCCGGATTATCTTCGGAGCAACTACACGCCCTTCAACGCTGTTGCGGCAGTGATCCTCGCCATAGGTATTCCCGTAATCCTGTATAGAATTGTTTACGGTTTGGGACCTTCTACGAACCTCACAGACAACAATCCGTGGGGTATCTGGATCGGCTTGGACATGCTCTGCGGTGTCGCTCTGGCGGCAGGGGGATTCGTCATTGGGACCGCCGTTCATCTCCTCGGCATGAAGGAGTACGGCTTTTTGTTCCGTCCGGCGGTGCTCACAGGTTTTTTGGGATATCTGTTCGCCATTATCGCCTTGACCTTCGACCTGGGCAGGTATTATCGAATACCATATCCAATGGTTGTGTCATGGGGTGTGAACTCCGTGCTTTTCCTTGTCGCTTGGCATGTGGCCCTCTACCTCACGTGTCAGTTGGTTGAATGGTGCCCTGCGATATTCGAATGGCTAAACATGAAAAAGGCTCGTAGATTCTTCATCAAGGCGACCATAGGCGCCACGATCTTCGGCGTTTGTCTCTCCATGCTGCATCAATCCGCTTTGGGATCCATATTTCTCTTAATGCCGTCTAAGCTTCACCCCTTATGGTATTCTGAGTACATACCACTCTGGTTCTTCATGTCCGCAGTGGTGGGCGGTATAGCGATGACTATTGTAGAAAGCTCGGCATCCCACAAGATTTTTGCCGAACAGATAAAGGATCATGATCCCACGCATCTCGACAGGGTTACGCTCGGTTTGGGTAAAGCCGCATCGGTTACACTCTTCGCCTATTTCTTTATGAAAATAATCGGCCTCGCACATGGCAATACGTGGAGCTATCTCACCACGGGTTATGGTTACCTTTACTTGGTAGAAGTAATCGGCTTTGCGCTGGTTCCTGCATTCCTGTTTATGTACGCCGTCCAAAACAAGCTTGTTGCATTGGTGAGGGTAACCGCTATTATCACAGTGGTAGGCATTATATTTAATCGAGTCAACCACTCGATAGTGGCATTCAACTGGCATCTACCATGGGAGCAACGATACGTGCCGCATTGGATGGAAATAGTTCTTACCATAACCATCGTCACCATAGGAATCCTTACATTCCGTTGGATCATGAACCGAATGCCGATTCTCTATGAGCACCCCGATTTTGAACCTGAACAGCACTAGGGGCGTTCGAGGAAGGACAATGCCGAAAAAGATCTTAGTCGTTGATGATGAGCCTCATATCGTGAAATATATCACGGCCTTTCTTGAGGACTCCGGATTTGTAACCTGCTCGGCGTCCAACGGTGAAGAAGCGTTGGGCGTGCTCCAGAAAGAAAAACCGGACTTGGTTACACTCGATCTCCAAATGCCGGATGAGACGGGCACTCGCTTTTACAGAAACATGACGAAGCATAAGGAATTCAAAGGTACCCCGGTCATCGTGATAAGCGGATTGCCCGGTCGGCATCTGGCGGTGTCGGATCCGGTTGCGGTTTTTGAAAAACCTATAGACAGAGACGCCTTGCTTAAGGCGATCAGGAAAACTTTGGGGTAGGGGATTCGCGCCGGACCATGTGGCGATGACCGCCCGTTTGGTCTCAAACGTTCGACAAGGAACCCCCGCCGCCTCTTCAATATGGGCATGCACGGTAATGCAAAATGCGCACTGAAACCACGCACAAATTTGAGGAACTGCTCAACGCGATGCCGTGCTACGTGGTCCTGCTCGACAGGAGTCGCAATGTCCTGTGGTCCAACCGTTTAGCGGCACGTGACTTCAACGGAGATACGGCGAAAAAATGTTGGGATCTTTACGGATTTGACAAATCCCGTTGCGGCGAATGTCCTGCAAAAAAGGCATTTCGAGACGGCCAAATGCATACCAAGGAGACCTCTGCGATTTGCAAAGCCGGTACTCGCATGACACTTCTGGAACGTTCATCCTTAGCCTCCACAACCGATTCAGGCAAGCCGGTGGTTCTAGTGGCCAGCGTCGACGTCACTCCGCTGAAGGATTTGCAAAGGCAATTGATACTTCTCGGAGAAACCGTTGCGGGAATGGCTCACAGCATCAAGAACATCATGATGGGTCTGGAGGGAGGTATCTACGTTGTCAATAAGGGCATTGAGGCCAAAAACCAGCAGGAGGTTAAAGAGGGCTGGGAGATGGTTTTGCTCAATTTCGAGAAAATATCTCGAATAGTAAAGGATATCCTGTACTGTTCGAAGGAGCGCACACCCGATTTCCAGAGCATCGAGCCCAACAACATTGTCCGGGAGGTATTTGAGCTCTTTCAAGAGAACGCCCGACGCTATAACATCGAGCTGCGTCTCGACTTGGATGAGCGCCTGGGGGAAGCAATAATAGATCCGCACGGCTTCCATACGGTTGTGACAAATCTTGTGTCCAACGCCCTTGACGCCTGTAAGTGGGACGTATGGAAAGATGACCATACGGTGGAAATAAGGAGCCGCCGAGGCTGGGACGATTCAACCATTATCGAAGTGGCGGATAACGGAATGGGAATCGACAGAGAGTTGCAGGGACACGTCTTCGAAGATTTTTTCAGCTCTAAGGGTGATAAAGGCACGGGACTAGGTCTCATGGTAACCCAAAAGATTATGCGGGAACATGGCGGCGCCGTAACATTCCGTTCCAGGCCTCAACAAGGCACCACATTCGTCGCCAACTTTCCGCCCGGAGCAATGCCTAAAAAGCTCGCGAATTGACGGCTCGACCTATGAGCCGTTTAAGCTTGCCGTTCAGAAGGGAGGACCTTTTTTCACGCTATGCCACAGAGAACAGTAGTGAACGCCGATCCGGCGGTGGGCTTTCTTGACGAGCAGCGGGATGCGTTCATGTCTGTTCGCGAAAGGGGACAGCCATGTTTTTACCGAAAAGTGACGTATTTAAGGATCTGAATCACGAAGCCATCAATGACATTTCGGAAGTGGCTTACCAAGAAATTCATCAACCAGGCGCTTTGCTCTTTTCGGCGGAGGATCCGGCGAACCATTTCTTCATTCTCGTGGAAGGCAGCGTGAAACTGTCTATAGGCGAAAACAACCGCAAAGAATATTTTGTAAAAAACTTAGGCGAGACGTTCGGGTGGTCCAGCGTTGTGGGAAACCAATGCTACACCGCGCAAGCGGAATGCATGGCGCCCACCACGTTGCTGAAAATCTCGAAAAGCGACTTGGATTCCGTATTCGATCGGTATGAGGAGAGCGGCCGCAGATTTTATCAAGGGTTGGCTAAATCCTTGGGACGCCGCCTTATTGATGTGTACATCACCTAAAGGAACTGCCCGGAAGCGCCGAGCGTGGAGTCGGCGCTTAAAATAATGTGGCTCGCTCTGCACAATAGAGCGAGTCCCCAAACGAACGTGGCGTCCGGCCGTTCTGGTACTCACCCGCCCCACGGCATATTGGCGTACTGCTCCGACAGCTTATCGCGGAAACGCTTAAAAAACCGCTCATGCTGCATTTCCCATCGAGCAAGCATGTTGAGAGCTTCGGCGGCCTTGCCGTCTGTGCGCTTAGCCATATTCGAATAGAACTCACTGAGATCCTTTTCTATAAGCCACGCCGTGTTGAAAACCGTTACGTCCGGAATCATTGATCCTTGAACGCACTGTTCTAGAAATTCCGCTTCCGCTCGTTTATCAAAAAAATCCAAGTTGGGAAACTCCGGCACAGCCGCTGAATTGCCCAAAGCAACGTCTCCCCCGCGCAATTGGTCAAGAATCTGAGTGATAAATACGATATGGGACTGCTCTTCGCGCACAAGCTGTTTGAACGCCGTCACGGCTGAACCGATTCCCATTCGTTCAATGGAGGCGGTAAAAAAACTCAACCCCGTTTCTTCTTGGTTGAGCGCGTATTCGAAAATTTTAATGAGATTTTTCTGTTTCTCCATGAAGGTCTCTCCTCGGTATTCGATTCACCTAAACGAGAACTCAACCAAGTTCCCGCACGAGCCGCATGTTTGCTGTAGTCAGCTACCTGTTCAGCGCCAAGATATTCTAACATAATCGTATGTAGATGACGAATAACTATCAATGGCGCAAGGTAAGAAGGGAGGCGGGCTAATATTAACACCCACTTATTAGTAGTGGTATTACATTTAGGTAAGATGCGCCACCTAGCCGCACGTTAGTGAAAGATTATCAGCAGTAAGCTACACTCATGTTGCTTTTAAGCGGGTTACCCTTATAATGGCCATAAGAGCCTACAAGCCGATAGCTCAAAATTTACCGGCCCCTATAGAAGGCGTCGTCCGCGTATATAGGCTTGTGCAACCCTTCTTTCAAAGATGAAAACCGAAGTCCGGTGGCACTCGTGACAGGAGAAGTATGGGGCTCTCAATCCATAATGGACCACCTGGGAGGACCGAAATGCCCCATTCCACAGTTCAGCCCGCACGGGAAGTGCCTGAACTTCTCTTATTGTTTCAGATTAGTCGAATCCTGGATCGCAGTATGGACCTGCGCGATGTGGCCGGTCCAGTACTGGACGCCATAGCGGACAACATGGGCATGATGCGCGGTATGTTGACGCTGCTAAATAGAAAAACCGGCCAAATCAATGTGGAAGCCGCTCACGGTCTCTCACAGGCTCAAAAGAATTTGGGCAGATACAAACCCGGCGAGGGGGTCATAGGCAAAGTTGTAAAGACCGGCAGACCCATGGCCGTCCCCCACATTTCCGATGAACCGCTCTTTTTGGACCGCACTCGATCGCGTCGAGGGGTTAGTAAGAACAACATTTCATTTATTTGTGTACCCATCAAAATCGAAAATGAAGTTGTGGGCACGTTGAGCGCAGACAGGCTTTTCGAGGAAGGAATTTCTCTTGAAGAGGATGTTCGTCTCCTATCCATCATCGCTTCTCTTGTGGCGCAAGCCGTGCGCTTGCGACAACAGGCCGAAGAAGAGCGATCCAAATTACTAGAAGAAAACGAACGACTGAAAAGTCAACTCAAGGAGCGTTTTCATCCATCCAACATCGTCGGTAATTCCAAAGGAATGCAGTTGGTCTACGACGAAATAGCCCAAGTCTCCAAGAGCGACACCACCGTGCTCGTTCGTGGAGAGAGCGGCACAGGGAAAGAGCTGGTTGCCCACGCTATCCACTTCAACAGCCCTAGAGCCTCAAACCCTTTCATTAAGGTTAACTGCGGCGCTTTGCCGGAAAGCGTGGTGGAAAGCGAACTATTCGGACACGAGAAAGGCGCCTTCACCGGGGCTGTAAATACCCGCAAAGGAAGATTCGAACTGGCCAACGGCGGCACGATCTTTCTGGATGAAATCGGCGATATGTCACCCACTACTCAGATCAAATTTCTCCGAGTTTTGCAGGAACGAGAATTCGAGCGGGTCGGCGGAACCGTTACCCTAAAAACCGATGTAAGGGTAATAACGGCAACCAATCGTGAACTGGAAAGCCTCATCGCTGAGGGTAAGTTTCGGCAGGATCTCTACTATCGTTTAAACGTGTTTCCCATACATATCCCTGCCCTGCGTGAGCGGAAAACAGATATTCCTTTGCTTGCGGACTATTTTGTCGAGAAGTACAGCGCAGTCAATTTGAAAAATATCCGCCGCATCTCTACTCAAGCCATAGATATGCTCATGTCATACCATTGGCCGGGGAACGTCAGAGAGTTGGAGAACTGCATGGAAAGAGCCGTGCTTTTGAGTTCAAATCACGTCATACACGGCCATCATCTGCCTCCTACGCTACAAACGGCCGAAGCGAGCGATACCGTTCATAAGGGAACGCTGGACGGCGCGTTGGACAATATTGAACGTGACTTGCTGGTGGACGCACTGAAAGCAGCACGAGGAAACAAGGCCAAAGCCGCTCGCGCTTTGGGCATTACCGAACGAATTATGGGACTGCGCGTGCGCAAGTACGGTATCGATCTCTCGCGGTTTAGCGCAAAAAGGTAGACTCTCCGACGTATTCAGACATATTGGTACCTAAATGCCCATAAACCTACATTTTTGGCATCAGTGTAATAGGGGCCTCTTTGAAATAACAGGCCCTTAGCGCTCAAAAAATGCACTTCCTACGGTGGCGCCGCTATTGCTCTGTTTCATGCAAGCTTAAGCTCATCGTCAAATCAAACCTATCATCACCACACGGAATAATACGGTTTGGCGCGATTCCGGCCCGTTTAGGGTTACGCATGGCAAACTACTTTTCGGAGGCGCTCTCGTCATGAATGCAGCGGATAACGCATGGGTCCTTGCCTCTTCGGCATTGGTGCTCCTTATGACTCCCGGTTTGGCCCTGTTTTACGGGGGTATGACTCGCTCGAAAAACGTTCTTTCCACCATGATGCACAGTTTTTTTCTTATGGGACTGGCGTCCATTATTTGGTTATTCTACGGCTTTACCATGGCCTTTGGTCCTGATATTGCCGGGTTTGTGGGCGGTTTCCAGTATTTCGCTCTCAACGGCGTCGGCGCCGAGGTCTGGCCGGACCAAACTATTCCGGCCTCTACATTCATGATATTCCAATGTATGTTTGCGATCATCACGCCCGCCCTCATTTCCGGCGCCATTGCCGAACGCATGAAATTCAGTGCGTTTGCCATCTTCATGATCCTCTGGATCACCCTTGTGTATTGCCCGGTAGCTCACTGGGTATGGGGTCCCGGCGGCTGGCTCGCAAAAATAGGAGCTATTGACTTCGCCGGAGGGACCGTCGTTCACGTGAATGCAGGTGTAGCCGCCCTCGCATGCGCACTCGTAGTTGGTAAGAGGAGAGGCTACGGGACCGTTCCTATGATCCCTCACAACCTAACACTGACGTTGCTCGGCACGGGCATTCTGTGGTTCGGCTGGTTCGGTTTTAACGCAGGTAGCGCCTTAAAGGCCGACGGTCTCGCGGCCAGCGCCTTTGTGGTGACCCACATGGCCACTGCCGCAGCCGCTCTGTCCTGGATGTGTGCGGAATGGCTTCTCCGAGGCAAACCTACTACCTTGGGACTCGCTTCCGGAGCCGTGGCAGGTCTCGTTGCGATAACCCCGGCGTCAGGTTATGTGGGTCCTGTTTCCTCCGTGATTATCGGCGCCGTGGCTGGTGTAGTCTGCTACGTAGCGGTGCTTGCCAAGAGTAAACTTGGGTATGACGACTCACTCGATGTTGTCGGTGTCCACGGCGTAGGCGGAGCCTGGGGAGCTTTGGCTACAGGGTTATTCGCCTCAAAGGCTATCAATGCCGCCGGCGCGGACGGTCTGTTGTTTGGCAATCCCGGTCAGTTATGGACGCAGTTTGTGGCCGTAGGCGCCACGATTGTATACTCCTTCGTCGTTAGTATAGTGATACTCTATATCATTAAAGCCATAATCGGCCTCAGAGTCACTCAGGAAGAAGAAGAAGTCGGAATCGACACCACGGCGCACGGCGAAACCGGATACAACCTATAATAACGGTCACATTCGCATAAGGGTACAACAATGAAGAAGGTCGAAGTTATAATTAAACCGTTCAAGCTGGATGAAGTCAAAGAAGCCCTCAGTTCCATCGGTATTCAGGGAATGACCGTAACCGAGGTCAAAGGGTTCGGTCGCCAAAAAGGCCACAAAGAAATCTACCGTGGAGCGGAATACTTGGTGGATTTCCTTCCCAAGATTAAGGTTGAAATGGTGGTTCAGACGGACATGGTTTCACAAATCATCGAGAAGGTAATGGCAGCAGCACGCACAGGCACTATAGGCGACGGTAAGATCTTTGTGACTCCTGTTGAAACAGTCGCTCGCATACGCACGGGCGAGCGTGATCTGGAGGCGCTCTAAGGAGCCTCAGGTGTCGAGAAGCGCATAGTGTAACGGAGAGGGAAATCTTCCGCCTCGCGGGGAAGATCCCCTCCCTTCAACCAGTTTGCCACGATGATAGGGTGAGCGGTTTCCCTTACGGCTACGTGCTCAGGAGGCCGCTCAGCTCCGTCAGCTACATAAATAACGAAACAATGCAGCCCGCCTACTTTGCATGGCCGGAATGGCCGGCAAAGTACAGCCCAATAAACGGCGCGGTTCCACGAGGAAAAACCGTTTAGCTACGCATAAGTCGGAAGCAAACTACAAAAACGTACTGTTTTGCATCCAATAAGTACGTGTATGTCGGAAGTTACCCGAATTGCGCCCATGCGGTGACCCCGTCAACATGTAAAAGTCTTCTTTCTTCAATAGCTTATCTGATGGCCCAGGGTTAGTCGTCTGCTTGGCATAACGCTTGCTCCATCCCACGGGATGAAATGCAGGCGTGCGTGCCTCGAGCAATGCGCCGATACACGCGATCGGACATGGTGGATGGCTTCATTAGGCGCTTTGAAGCACGGATGGAATGAGACCTACGTCTCCCGTTCAGCGCTTATTGCGTACAAAGCCGCCACAGGTTTAATGAACCCGGATGAGTAACTGATGGATGCGCCTGCGGAGAGAACTACCGGAGGAGAGTATGGTATGAACGGCGCAGACACAGCGTTTATGATGGGTTGCTCCGCCTTGGTGCTCGTAATGACCCCGGGCCTAGCAATATTTTATGGTGGATTAACCCATTCCAAGAATGTATTGTCCACTATGATGCACAGCTTCTTCATGATGGGCTTGGCGTCTATTTTGTGGGTCGTTTACGGCTACTCCCTGGCCTTCGGCCCCGACGTCGGAGGACTGATAGGATCGTTGGATTACGTCATGGCGACCGGTGTCGGAGCAGCGGTAAGGGAGGGGCAGACTATTCCCCATACGCTCTTCCTGACGTTTCAGGGTATGTTCGTCATTATAACGCCTGCGCTCATATCCGGCGCCATTGCAGAGCGTGTGAAGTTCAGTTCATACGCCGTGTTCACCATCGGCTGGATTACCCTCGTTTATTGCCCTGTCTGTCACTGGGTCTGGGGAGACGGTTGGTTGGCCAAACTTGGTGTGCTCGACTTTGCCGGAGGCTTAGTGGTGCATCTGAACTGCGGCGTGGCCGCCCTCGTGGCGGCGATAATGGTGGGCAAGCGCAGAGGATACGGTACAAGGGCTTTTATTCCTCACAATTTAACGCTAACGCTGCTGGGCATAGGACTCCTTTGGTTTGGCTGGTTCGGGTTTAATGCAGGCAGTCGGTTGGCGGCCGATGGTGTGGCGGTAAACGCCTTCCTTTGCACGCATCTCGCTGCGGCGGCGGGCTCCCTGTCGTGGGTGGCTGCTGAATGGCTTCATCGAAACAAGCCCACTACTCTGGGTCTAGCTTCAGGAGCCGTTGCGGGTTTGGGCTCCGTAACTCCCGCTTGCGGGTTTGTCGGGGTGGGTTCGGCCCTTACAATCGGTATTGTAGCGGGAGTGATCTGCTACGGCGCCGTGCTCTCTAAGGAACGCTTAGGATATGACGATTCGTTGGATGTGGTCGGCATCCATGGTTTCGGCGGCATT
Source organism: Desulfomonilales bacterium (assembly GCA_038205805.1). Lineage (GTDB taxonomy): Bacteria > Desulfobacterota > Desulfomonilia > Desulfomonilales > Desulfomonilaceae > JBBSBY01. The sequence goes on along the minus strand of JBBRBO010000028.1, from coordinate 10,691 downwards.
TGGGGCACATTGGCTACAGGGCTTTTCGCTTCCAAGTTGATTAACGATTCAGGCGCCGATGGACTCTTCTTCGGAAACGCTCAACTCGTAGGGCTTCAACTGATTGGTGTGCTCGCCGTGGGCGCTTACTGTTTCGTAGTCACGTGGGGCCTCTTGTATGCGGTAAAGGTAGTAATGGGATTGCGAGTTTCCCGAGATGAGGAAGAGGCCGGTGTTGATACCGCGGCTCACGGCGAGGTGGGTTACAATTTCTAGCGCCTCTCTTCTGTGGTATGCGGCTAAACGACCTGAAATCGTGCCGCGGCTGTCTTTCGAGCTTTCGTATGGTCGAGTTGCTCGTGAGGAAAAGATCATCAGCTCTCGACCGCAACGAATTGAACGACACGTCGGCAGGCGTGTCGCGTTGAACACCGGCACGCGATGAACGGGGGTAATGAGGTAGACAATGAAAAAAATCGAAGTGATAATCAAGCCTTTTAAACTGGATGACGTGAAAGAAGCCCTGAGTTCCATCGGCGTGCAGGGAATGACCATCACCGAAGTAAAGGGATTCGGCCGCCAAAAGGGGCACAAGGAAATATATCGCGGCGCTGAGTATCTCGTGGATTTTCTTCCCAAAACCAAAATCGAAATGGTCGCTCCGTCGGATATGGTTGACCGAATCATCGAAAAGGTTATCTCAGCGGCACGCACCGGCAGCATTGGAGACGGTAAGATCTTTGTGCTTCCGGTGGAAACGGTCGCCAGGATACGCACAGGGGAAAGGGACGAGGACGCCCTGTAAATACCGTGTTACCGTTCACATCGACGAACCTGGTTACTTGAAATCACGATGACGGTCGTGAAGGCGCATGAGTCTTCGCTCCGGCTTTCGTCGGGCGCAGAGGCGCCTCGAACTCGGGGAACGACTACAATACGATTAACAGCGGGTTTTCCGCTCAAGTTAGTGCGACGCCAGCCTACCGCACTGCGGTTGAACGCTCAAGGCCTCGCATGTATTTTGCCACGCAGCAAGGAGACGTGAATGGAACCTAAGCAAGTGCTTGAGTTTGCAAAAGAAAACAAAGCCGTAATGGTAGATCTTAAATTTATGGATTTTCCCGGTATGTGGCAGCACTTTAGCGTGCCGCTGCATGAATTGGAGGAAGACTCGTTTGAGGACGGTTTCGGATTCGATGGATCATCCATCCGTGGTTGGCAGCCAATCCATGCTTCCGACATGCTTGTCATTCCCGATGCCACAACGGCCCGTATGGACCCCTTCATGCAACATCCGACGATGTCGTTGATCTGCAATATCGTAGATCCCGTGACAAAGGAACGTTATTCAAGGGACCCCCGCAACATCGCTCAGAAGGCGGAAGCCTACTTGAAGTATACCAAGCTGGCCGACACAGCCTATTTCGGTCCTGAAGCCGAATTCTTCATCTTCGATGATGTGCGGTACGAATATTCCTCCAACAGCAGCTTCCATTTTGTGGATTCAGTAGAAGGCTGCTGGAACACAGGTCGTGATGAGCAGCCTAACTTGGGCTACAAGCCGCGGCACAAAGAAGGTTACTTTCCCGTATCTCCCACGGACTCACTCCAAGACATCCGCACGGAAATGGTCCTGGAGCTGGAGCGCTTGGGGATTGTCGTGGAGGCTCAGCATCACGAAGTGGCCACCGGCGGACAATGCGAAATCGACATGAAGTTTGCTCCACTCGTCCAAATGGGTGACCAGCTTATGTGGTTCAAATATGTGCTGAAAAACGTCGCAAAGCGTTATTGCAAAGCGGTTACCTTCATGCCGAAACCTCTGTTCGAGGACAACGGTTCGGGTATGCACACCCACATTAGCCTCTGGAATCAGGGAACGCCCCTGTTTGCAGGCGACAAGTACGCCGGCGTCAGCCAGCAGTGCTTATGGGCAATCGGCGGTATCTTGAAACACGCCCCCGCGCTCTGCGGCATCTGTAACCCCACAACTAACTCTTACAAGAGATTGGTGCCGGGTTTCGAGGCGCCTGTGAACTTGGCCTACTCGTCCCGTAACCGTTCGGCTTGTTGCCGCATCCCAATGTACAGTGTGTCTCCAAAGGCCAAACGCATTGAATACAGAACTCCCGATCCTTCGGCCAATGGTTACTTAGCATTCAGCGCATTGCTGATGGCTGCGCTGGACGGTATCGAAAACAAGATTGACCCCGGTGAGCCTCTGGACAAAGACATTTACGCATTGTCTCCGGAAGAACTGAAGGACGTGCCTTCTACTCCCGCCAACCTGGAAGACGCCCTGAAGGCATTGGAGCAAGACCACGAGTTCCTATTGAAGGGCGATGTATTCACTCAAGACGCCATCGACATGTGGATAGATTACAAGACCAAGGCTGAACTCAATCCGGTCCGGACGAGGCCTCATCCTTACGAATTCGCCCTCTACTTTGATATCTAGGTCTCTCGGCGACACTCAGTAGCTTAATCAATGGTAATGGTTCGCTGGGTCGAGTCTTCTCAGCAAACCTTCGCACGAAATTAAACTAGGTCGCCGGCGATTTCTCGTCGGCGGCTTTTACGTGAAACCGGCCGGGAAACGCTCGCAGCAGCTGAGTGACTGTGGTTCACCGCGGCGCTATAATGACGCAACGGGCGCACAAGACTAAATGCAGTACCAAGTGCGCCGTTAAACGCTGATCCTCCTGCCGACGCAAGGTAGCGTGGAGACATACGGACAGAGGAAATTCAGCTACATTCGCAAACGAATTACCTGGAGGTATTCGTGGGAACCGTAAGAATAGCGCAGGCGCAAATCAACACCACTGTAGGCGATTTCGACGGCAATACCAAACTCATTATCCGCAGAATTCAGAAAGCCCGTGAAGTGGGAGCAGACATCGTTACTTTTCCTGAACTGGCGTTGTGCGGTTATCCACCGGAAGACCTCCTTCTGAGAAGTGGTTTTTTACAAGACAACCTCAAATATTTGGAACGGATTCGAAGCCATAGCGAAGACATTACCGCCATTGTCGGCTTTGCCGACAGATGGGACGGAAACACCTACAATGCCGCAGCGGTAATGACGAATACCGAAACTATCGCGGTGTATCACAAGATAGAACTACCGAATTATGGTGTTTTTGATGAAAAGCGATATTTTTCCCCCGACACACGCTGTTTTTCGTTTTCCATGCGAGGGGTGCGCTTCGCCCTGACCATCTGCGAAGACATTTGGATACCAGGTTCTATAACCGCGCGGTGCGCTCTCGTGAATGACGCGGATGTGGTCATAAACATTTCGGCTTCTCCTTTTCATGCAGGTAAGATGGAAGTGCGCAAGCAAATAGTGTCCACCTTCGCTCTCGCTACGCAGTGTGTCGTCTGTTTCAACAACCTTGTGGGCGGTCAGGATGAACTTGTGTTCGACGGCGGCAGCCTCGTAGTTGACGCATTCGGCTCGATCACGGCATCCGCCAAGCGTTTTGAAGAGGATCTCCTGTTAGCCGACATAGAAGTCTCTCGTAAGAGCCTCCACGAGGGCGGTTTGTCGCCGACATTCCCGCGGGATCTTTCAGGTAATCCAGCTAAGCGGGCGTCGTTGCAACCGCGCATGGAACCGGAGCTTTCCGAAATCGAGGAAATTCACCAAGCTTTGCTCCTGGGGCTGAGGGACTATACGCGTAAAAACGGCTTTGAGAAAGTCGTCGTAGGACTCAGCGGAGGCATAGACTCCGCGCTTACGGCAACCCTTGCTGTTCAAGCCATCGGACCCGATAACGTTGTGGGCGTCACCATGCCGTCGCAATATACTTCGGACGACACGCTGTCCGATGCGCAGTTGGTGGCTGAGAACTTAGGCATAGAATTCCTTTCCGTTCCCCTGAAGGACATGTTTAGTGCGTACTTAAGCGCTTTGGATGAGGTCTTGGGACCTGAGCCATTAGGAGTCACTGCGGAAAACCTTCAGGCGCGCATCCGCGGCAACATACTAATGGCGTTGTCAAACCGATTCGGATGGCTGGCCCTGACAACGGGCAATAAGAGCGAGACAGCCGTGGGGTACGCCACCCTGTACGGCGATATGGCCGGGGGATTCGCCGTCATTAAGGACGTCCCCAAGACCTTGGTTTATGAACTGGCCGAATACATTAACTCGAAGGCGTCACGTCCACTTATCCCTGAGAGCACCATCGAGCGAGCGCCAACCGCAGAACTGCGGCCCAACCAAAAGGATCAGGACACGTTGCCGCCATACTCCACATTGGATTCCATTCTGAAGATGTATGTCGAAGAGGATAAATCCCCGGACGAAATAATCGGTTATGATCCCGCTCTGGTATTGGATGTCATACGCATGGTGGACCGCAGCGAATACAAGCGCCGCCAAGGCCCTCCGGGAATCAAGATCACGCCCAAGTCATTTGGTAGAGATAGGCGTTTACCCATAACCAATAGATACTTATCAGGAAAGAAGAACTGACCAATGCGAGTCGCTGCCTTAATTCACACTGCCACCGAGGGTCCCGGAACACTGGGCGCATTTTTGGAAAAACACGGCTTTGACGTTGCGCTTATCCGACTCGATGAGGGCGAGGCTATTCCCCCAATCGAAGACTGCGCGGCGGTTATTTCCATGGGCGGAACCATGAACGTGTATGAAGAAGATCAGTTTCCTTTCCTCAAACTTGAAACGGTGTTCTTGGCAAACTGCATCCGTGCGCAGAAACCCGTGCTGGGAGTCTGTCTCGGCGCGCAAATGATCGCCAAAGCGGCCGGGGCAAAGGTCACAAAGTCACCGGCTCAGGAGATAGGCTGGAATACGGTCACGCTTACCGCTGAAGCAGGCGCCGACACTCTGTTCATGGGGATGCCTTCACCGCTTAATGTCTTTCAATACCACGAAGATATGTTTCACCTTCCCGAGGGAGCGACCCTACTCGCCCATTCAGTCGGATGTCCGCACCAGGCGTTCAGAATCAACAACGCGTACGGTTTACAATTTCATGTGGAAGTTACCGCGGATATGATTGCCGCGTGGTTTCCGGAGAGCAACGATCTTATAAGTATACTGGATGGGTATAGACAAAGAGAATCTACTCTGGTCCCGCAGGCGGAAGTTATGTATACTAACTTCGTCCGACTGATCCGCAATATGCACGAACCTCCTAGGTGATTTAACTACGCGCCCAGAGTCACGGCGGCGCAAAGATCGGGGGGAACCAACGAACGTCTGTTTAACGAAACACTAGCCGGTGGTTCGACGTTCGTCGGCAGGTGTCCGCAGGTAAACGCCACATGACGCATACGCCGTTTAAATCGATTCTTGTGCGTTTGAACTCAATTATGGGCTCGCTCGGATTCCACAAGGGTTTAGATTCATTCGAAACGGCGCTTGATGCCGGCATACCGCATGGTCTCGTCTATACCGATCTGGACGGAAACACCGTCGAATTGCACTTCGGTGAAGAAGGAGAACGTCTGCCGACCATCGCGCGTTTTAATGCCGGATCGAGGCTGTCCTGGCCGTCGGTAGAGGAGGCCTGCGACGCAATGACCGAAGCCGTTAGGAACTGGCTGAATGGGGCGCCTCCACAAGCGCCGCTATCTTTGCAACAACCTCCCGTTAAGAAAACGGTCAAGGCTGCGTCGGTCCTGCGCAAACTACGCGCCGGGGTGGATCAGGCCGTGCTACTTAAGGAATATGGACTCACGCAAAAGGCGCTCGAAAATATCCTGCATCGACTTGTGCAGGAGGGTGTATTGGAAATTGATGAGATGGTTACTCTTAGATCCCGCGTAGTCGAAGTCAAAATCAAGCGCTACATCTGCATGAACTGCGGTGAAAATCAGTTCGCCAGACTCGAGTCCTGCCCCCTATGCGGAGGAATGATGAAAGGTGTAAAGTAAGCCTGCCTCTGGAGGTTGATCTCTCACGAATTCGTTCTAATCGAGAGAGGGCATGCTGCCCCGCAGGTGTTGTCTCCAGCTTTCCTGAATTGAAGATGCGTGCTCTAGCCGCACTATGACCAATGCTCCCATACGCTGCGTACCCGAACACCCTTTCTAGAATCTGAAATCCACCCGAATTTTGAAGATCTGACTTGCCGGCAACTCTAAAATAGAGATTCCGGTTTTTTGCATTATCTTGTTGAGTATGGCTTGTTTTTCTTCTAGGGATGCGGCGATGAGGGTAAACCAAACATTGTATTCATGCTTCCTCTCATAATTGTGTGTGACCCCCGGACATTCATTCACCGTGCGCACAAAACGTTCGAGGCTGCGCCGTGAAACTCGAGCGGCGCAAAGGGTGCTGACAAATCCGATCTCACGTGAATTGATAGATGCTCCCAGCCGCCGAATAATCCCGGTTTCTCGTAACGCTGCAACTCGCTCTAAGACATCAGTCTCATCCAGGCCCAGCCGCCGACCCAGCTCCCGGTACGGGTGAGACGTAACGGGAAAGTTTGCTTGTATCTCGTTAAGTAATTCCCTATCTGAAGCGTCCATATACTATTCACCTACACCCATCTATGATTAAGCGACGACACGCCTTGCCGTCACGCCTAACTACCCTCTTTCTCAAGTGTCACCGTCACCAGCATGGGCTCAATAGCCTCTATCTTAAGACCGTCCGGCTTCACCACAACGGGCGCCACTATTTTGCCCTTTTGCAGCAGATCCGGCACTGCTATCGGTTCAGTCGTTACGGATGTCACAAGCTTAAGGTCGCTTTGTGGACCACGCACTACCACTTCCGCTGGTGAGACGATGATCCGCGTCTTTTCAGGTAAGTCACCGACGATGCCTGGGGCGACATTCACTCGTTTGAGCGAAGCCGCCTCTATGGTAAGCGACAGGTCGGACGGCTTGATCTCGGAAATCGTGACACCCGGAGGAACCAACAGGTGTTTATTTGAAATGCGGAAGAAGTTCAAGCCTGGGGCCACATTGGTCAGCTTGACCACCGCTCTCACCGAGCCGGGCCTTAGATTCGCGAGTCCCGATTCCGAACCTCGAAGCCTCACGTCTACGCGATCCATCCATGTTCCGGTGATTTCCATATTAGGTGGTAAGTTCGTGTACTGAATCGGTATGCTCATACCAAGCTCGGATCTTTGCGGCCCCACCACCACCAGCCATAGCAAGATCGCAGCCACCACGGACAACGCTTTGAGACGACCGTTTTCACGAAAGCTTGCCCAGAAGCTCAATGGTAGCGGCTTAGGCGTGGTCCTACCGAAACGTATCCCTTGTTCGAGAGCGCGCCTGAACTCGGACTTACGTCGGTATGTGGTGATCTCCGTACCCTGAACAATGGAGACCGACCCACTTTCCTCTGAGACGACGGCGCACAGGGCGTCGGATCGTTCTGTGAGCCCCAAAGCCGCTCGATGTCTTGTGCCGTACCGCAGGGCAAGTTCTTCATTTTTGGATAGCGGCAGGATGCAGCTCACCGCCTTGATACGCTCACCGGAAATCAGCGCTGCTCCATCATGTACCGGAGACGTTTTCTGAAAGATCATGAGGAGCGCTTCGGAAGACACCACGGCATCCAACTCTTTGCCCTTCAGCAAGATAGTATCCAGCCTCTGAGTGCGTTGCAGCACGATGAGCGCTCCCAAGCGTTGTTGTGCGAGTTCGGCGCATGCCCGCACGATTTCCTGAAGTGAATCGGGGTTCTCGTCAGTCTTGCGGCCGCTTAGATAGCGAACCGGGGAAGCGCGGTCGAGCATCTCCCGGATCTCCGGCTGAAAGACAATTACCAGAAGCACTATAATTGCGGCCCATAGGTACTGAAACAAAATTGACGTGAGCACAAGACCCAGCTCCATAGTAGCCACGTAGAACACCCCGATACCCGTTAGTGTACCGAGAATCCGGAATGCACGAGTTCCTTGCAGCCATGAGAGCACAAAATATATCAAAGCGGCTATGATGCCGATGTCTATTGCGTTCACCAAACCAATGGATGACACTATTTCGTTGAAATTATCCATAACGCGACGGGGTTACCATACCCGAACAAAAAAGTCGAGCGCGGCACACACAGGTCGGCCGTGCGAACTCAACCGACCGGCGAACCGAAGTGGTCTTTTCCTGTAAGGGTCAGACTGACATATGCACTTCGGAAATCACTGCGGCTGCGCTGTATCTACCCTCCAAGTGATCGGATGCGGCATCATTTCCGCATGGGTCACATGTACGCAGTGGTCTTCACCACAGTAACAGGATCCCCAGCGTGGCCATCTGTTCGGCGGGTAACGAGGAAGCCTCCTGCTATCTCAGATCACGTATCCTGCATCGCGGATCATCCTGACATCGTCATCCACGGAACGGCCACTGGTGGTAAGATAGCCTCCGATGATTACGCCGTTTGCTCCTGAGCGTAGGGCAAGTCCCTGAAAATCCTTCAGATTCGCCTCACGACCGCCGGCGATCTTGATGGTGGCGGTCGGCAGAATCATCCTGAACAGAGCCACTGTCTTCAAAATCTCCATGACCGGCAAAGGAGCGGCGTGTTCCAACGGCGTGCCGGGACGTGCATTAAGGACGTTGATGGGCACGCAATCCACGCCCAATTCAGCCAATGTGAAAGCCAGGTCCAGTCGCTGTTCGGCTGTCTCGCCCATGCCGATAATTCCCCCGGAACACGCGGAAAAACCGGTCTCGAGCGAGCGTCGCACCGTGTCCACTCGACGGTCGAAGGAATGGGTAGTACAGATTTCACCATAGTACTCGCGCGACGTTTCCAGGTTGTGATTATAGCGGCTGACACCGACTTCGCGAAGCCGTTGCGCCCGTTCTTCCGATAAAAAACCCAGAGAAGCGTCGAGAGCAATGTCCACATCCCGAGCGGCCAAGGAAAGGCTGTCGGTTAGATTGGCGAACTCTTCGTCGGAGAGCGCTCCGCCGCTGGTTACGGTGCAAAAGCGGGAGGCTCCGAAGGCCTTTGCCGCGCGTGCAGCGTCTAGGATAGCCTGAGTATTCTTAAGGCCATACACTTCGGAACCCGTGTTGTACCTGCCGGATTGCGCGCAGAATTTGCAATCCTCTCCACAGCGGCCGGATTTCGCATTTATAAGGGAGCAAGCGTCGAATCGCGTTCCGCGGAAATGTAATCTAATTGCGTCTGAAGCGGCAAACAGCTTCATCCAGACATCCGGAGGCGCCGCATTCAATTCCGTCGCCTCCTGTCGCGTGATTGCGCCACCGCCGATGATGCGTTCCTGCACTTCAGCTATTAAAGATTCCCAACGTGTCATTACCTACCTCACGAGTTCTTGTTTAGCGAGACAAAGCCCGGAAGTGAGCGTTTCTATAATACGGCTCCTTACGCTCGAATGTAACGGTATACCACGAGTAAATTTCTCATGAAAGTGTGAATCAGGACGCGTGGCATCCATGCGAGCTTGTTCTTACAAGGCTTGTAAACCTCAGAAGGCTTGCGCGAGACGTGGATGAATCAGGCGTAGGAGAGTTCGAACTGCCGGTATGAATTACCTTCAATGTCTAACAGGTGTAAGCGTACCCGGCGGGCACTGTTAAACTCCACGCTCCCTGGAAAGCAGCGCTTTTCTCTGAGAGCGCCTGTTTTTCACATACGAGAAGGTCAGCTTCAGCGGCGCGCGGAAGAGTGGTCGGGCGCATGCACATGTCGGGAGGGCGCCTCCGGCGACTGCAAAGCTGTCGTGGGTTGAGACAAACCACTACCTTACAACGTACTTTCAGCCTCTAAAAAGCTAAGAGGAGCTGATTTCCGCGCGGACGTGAAATATTTTTCTTTCGCTCCTTAAGCGAGAGGTACCATTGAGGAAAACCTACTTGAAATAGTTTCCCCGAATTCCTCGCCAAGGATTTGGGCAACCGCCTAAAGCGGCTTTTATGGAACAGAAATGCTGCTGTAGGTGGGAACCATAAATTCTTGACGAGAGGTTGCACACCGTGCTTTGCAACAAAAGCTCCGCCGACATTCCTCGTATGAAACCACGTTTGCATCAGCGTTGCGCCACGCGAGGAGAACCACGCGGCCGATGACATTGTGTGGGAAGACCAATGCGCTTGCAGAAGTCCCCCAGCAAGCTGAACGGTTACAAGTTTGGTATTTCCCGCCGTAGTAGGCGCAGCGATGTGTTGTTGCTCGGTTTTACCCGCAAAACCGCCTAGGAGCGCTGCCCAGGCCTCTCTTCACGTACGGTTGATCTGGAGTGCGGGTTGTTGGTTGATGTTTCGGATACTATTTAATAAGATCTCATAATTGAGATGTGCTGTCAAGTCAAAAAAGTAAAATGCCATCTGAGGCGGCTTAGATCGCTATTGCTATTTGCGCGCTCGCTGCGTCCCCCATGGCCTCTAGCGCTCAGCCGTACTTCTCTACTCGAAAACTTACATCATCTCAACGCCGAGTTTCAGGCAAGCACAGGTCATGATCTCGGCAGCTCACGGTCAACGTGCCTTACCGCGGCCAGTGACGCAGCCCAGAAATAGAGAGGCGCTAAACCTCATAGAACGGGCTAGTTTGTTGAATCCGCAGCGCCTTTTTTGCGTCTAATATATCGAGTCACCCCTGAATATGCGGTGAGCGCCATTCACCCAGCATACGTTTAACCTTCTATACAGGATCATCTAACACTTGCGGAGTTGTACCGGAAGCGTTGTTTAAAACCCGCGTCACGCTGAATGTCGGTCCTCCTAAACCGAGCCTTCAGCGATTA
>JBBRBO010000027.1:0-34384 GCA_038205805.1 Desulfomonilales bacterium | reverse complement strand
TAAATGGCCGAAACCGGCTTTTCTCAAGGAGAAAAGGCCGCTTTCGGCATATTAAACATTCTCAGATAGACGTCGAAAAAACCTACCTTCCCAAAAAGAGTCTTCACCAATGTTACTCGTTGGAAAGCACTTTGGTATCAGAAAATGTAATCTTCACCGACACAAAGCATGTATCCTGGAGAACTGCTTTGTTTCGGCTAGGTACAATTCTTGGAAAGGCGGTTGGGACTCGTCCTTCTTTCAAGAAGGTTCTCCCCTCTATTACGCCTTTGGTTATGTATTGGTATTAGCCCGGGAAACCGCAGCCTTGTGAACGCGGGCTTTCTCGGCTTTATCAAAGATTTCGATCACGCCGTACTCGCCGTCATACCCCGGCTGGATTCGCACGGAGCCTTTACGCACGCGCGCTATGCCCTCCGCTGTACGCGGGTGTATCTTCTCGCTGAGTTCAGCGAGCGGCGTTGACCAAAGCAAAGGCAGCTCCGGCCCTCCCTGGGCAAGTGTGTCAAAATATAGACCAAGCGCCTTCTTGGACGCCGGACCTACCTCCAACGCCTCGGAGATGATCTCGATGAGCGGCGTCAACCGCTGAAACGGAGGCACGGGACTCTGCGGCTCGGCGGCAGCTTGCTGCGCTAACTCTTGCACACGGTTCATTACACCCACTGTGATCTTCCCACCGCATGTCGGGCAGCGGCCCCCCACTTTGGCGGTTTCCGAGGGGTGCAAGCGCATGGAGCATTTCCGGTGACCGTCGTAGTGGTATTTGCCTTCCTCAGGGAAGTACTCCAAGGTTCCGATAAAAGCGGGCTGGGATTGCTCGGTGACGGAAAAGCCGGTGTCGGCGTCACCCGTAATCGCGCCCTGGACCGCTCCTGCGCGAAGGGCCTCCCGGATCATGGGATAGCTCGGCTCACCGAAGAAGATGTTGCACTCGCGGCCCAATCGACTGGGTGAATGAAGATCCGAATTGGATACCAAGGTGTAAGGGTCGAGGCTCCGCACCGTGTGGTTCATTTCCGGGTCGGACGACAGCCCTGTCTCCAGAGCAAAGATATGGTCGGCAAGATCCCCGAAGCATTCCTCGATGGAATCAAAGCCTGATTTGGAGCCCAAAACGGAAAACCACGGGGTCCAGATGTGAGCGGGAATCACATACGACCCGGGATCGGTTTCCAATGCGATTTCCAGGAGATTTCTGCTGTCCAGGCCCAAAATGGGTCGGCCGTCTGAACCGATGTTGCCGATTTGGGCCATGCGAGCGCTGAATGTGTCCATGGACTCGAATGACGGCACAAAGACCAGGTTGTGGACCTTACGTACGGCTCCGGCTCGCTTGTAGATGGAGCTGATCTCGACATTGAGCACAAATCGCACGTCTTCAGGGCCGAATCCCCCCGGCGGCGTCTCCACCACGGGTAGTTTTCCCTTCTTGAGCCGAAACAGACCCTCTTCCGCGGGATCAAGCTGGTCAAGAATTTCGCTGCGCCACTGCGGATGCGTGAAATCCCCGGACGCCACCACGCGGATTCCCTTGAGTACGGCCCATCGCGCAAGTTCCGACAGCGAGCAGTTTTTTGCGGTCGCTATGGAGTATTTGGAATGCACATGAAGGTCAGCGAAAAACATCCCCTGAGAACCGAACAGTTGTGTCTGAAGCATGTATTCCTATTCCGATGTGGTTGGCTGAATTACTGTGGAAGGGCTATGAATCTCGCCCAAGCAAGAAAGTTCACGACGGGAACCGCATCAAGCTTGAAAGCCCGAGGCCCTAACACCAATAGGTCATCAAGAAGTACTATCGGGGAGAACCTTCTTCACAAAAAATAATCTTCACCACTATTACTCATTCGATAGCGAATCGGTATAACGTAGCGCAAAGTCATCGAGACGGCTCCCAATGATGCAGAGCGGAAGCTCCATCCGGTTCCGCTTACGTCGGCGCCTATAGGGTTCCGGGTGAAGATTCTTGGTTCATCCCCGCAATGGTCCGGCGTCTACTGCTTGAGCTGTTCTATCTTGGCCTTCAGTGACTCTTTTGTAGCGTCGTCTTTCGAGACATCCATGGCCCGTTGGTAGCTCTGCACGGCCTTCCCGGCGGACCCCGCCTGTTCCTGGGCGTATCCCATTTTCGAGTATATACGGGCCTTCTCTTCCGAATCCCCGGTGCGCTCGAGCGCCCTACGATATGCGCTCAAGCCCTTGTCCTGATGTTTTGCGGCGATCTGAGCGTCCCCAAGGGCACACAGGAGTTCGCCGTCTCGTGAAGCGCCCCGAACCGCCGACTCCATGAGACGAACCGCGTCATCGGCCTTGTTCGCCTTCACTAGAGCCGCAGCGACGTTGATGCGAAACGCCTTATCCTTAGGATGAAGTCGCATTGCTTGGGTGAAATCACGTTCCGCTGAGGCGACGTCTCCGTCGCTAAGCCGCAGCACGCCCCTGTTGTTGAGCGCGGCCGCGTGATCCGGTTTCAGTGCGATGGCGGTGTTGTAGTCCACCGCTGCGTCTCCCGCGCGTTGCAAGGTCATATACGACAAGCCGCGGTTGTAATAGTAATCCGCATTGCGGCTGTTCAGCGATATGGCGCGCGTAAAGTTCTCAAGCGCTTCTTCATGCCGCCCAAGATCCGCCAGGACTGTGCCTTTCGTGTAATAGGCCTCCGCAAGATTGGAGTCCAACTTCACGGCCTCGTCGCAATCCGGCAGAGCGTCCTTTGGTTCACCGGCCTTCACGAGGGCGGAGCACCTATTAGCGTAGAGCAAGGCGTCCGGTCCTCCCTTCTTCAGGGCGTCTTCGTAGGACTTGGCGGCGTTGCGGTATTTCCCTCTCCGGAAGTATGCTTCCCCCGCGCCGGCGTTTGCATCCACATTGTCCGCATCAATCTTCAGAACGGTCTGAAATTCGCTGAGGGCCTTTTCCGGCCGACGATCGGCTAAGTACACCTTTCCCAGAAGTATATGGCCCTTGAGATTGCTTTCGTCGGCGTTGAGGAGCTGCTGCGCATCAGTGAGCGCTGCGATCACGTCGCCCTTTAACAGATAGAGGGAGGCCCTGTTGTACAAGGCGGTAATGTTCCCCCTATCCTTAGCCAGGATCTTATCGGCGCAGGCGATGGCGTCATCCGGTCGGTTCAGGCGCCATAGAGCGGCGCAGAGGTTATTGGTGTACGCGGGAATATTCGGATCCAGCCGATTGGCCGCTTCAAAGTCCGCCAACGCCTTTTCCGGCTCGTTCTTTTTCACGTAAAGAATGCCTCGGTTATTCAAGATGTTGGCGTTTTCCGACTCGAGTTCAGCCGCTTTGTTGAGAGCAGCCAGGGCCGCATCGAAATCCTCTTTTGCTTCCGCTGCTGTTGCGGCCACAAAAAGCTCTTCCGCGGTTTCGGCAAAGATAACAGGTGGAATAGTGAGAGCTAAGCTCAACAAACAAATCAAGCTGCTCAATACGCTTCCGGTATACAAACGGCTTCTACTAATTCTGTGCATTATCAGCGCTCCGGGAATGGTTCACCAAACTTGGGACGGCTCTGCGCCGGGGAACGCCGAAGGGAGACTCATCTCTCCTCCGGACCACCCAAATAGGGCATTTAAAAGGGCGCCCTCGACTTGGTGAACAGGAAAGGCTCCATCGGCATACGACGCCGCAATTGGTCAATTCATGAGACGCATACTGCGTGTAAGAATTCTTACTCGTCGCACGGGCAAACACCGGTTCTTGAAATTACTCGCATGGTTACCCAAAGAATCAGCCCTGTCAATATTGAACAGTTCTTTCGGATTTGCTAAACTCGCATTTGGGGCGCAAATCGCTTGTGGAATACAGTATTAGTAAGACCGGGAATTGCATCCGAGAAAGAGCGCTCCCAAGGGAACGCTGCGGTCGGCGCGAATTACGTGAATGGAGATTACACCATTAGCCGATCACACCGGACGGAGCCGCATCGGGAAGCATTTATTGCGTATCCGTATAGCTGCGCTCGGCGCCTTGTGACGGAGTATTTATTTGGGGGTTGTAAACATTGACCACCTTACACGTTTATGAACGGGGACTCACATCTCTTCGCCGATTTGTGCACTGCGCTTTGCTTATGTTGTTTTTGTCGGGATCGACTTGGGCGGGGGCTGAAGCGCCTGACTCGCTCTCCGCCGATCTTGACGCCGTTTTGGGCGGGACACGGCCCGCGGCGAAACACGTGATCGAGCGTGTTGACGGATCTCCTATCCAGGCTTCGGCCGGTATTGCTGCGATCGATCAATCCAAAGACGGCGAGATCCAGGACAAGCCCGTCGCAACTGAGCCGACCGACTCTGCGACTTCTGAACCAACCGCTCCTGAGCCTGCGGCGGCAGAGACCACTCCCGTTCCGGAGGTCGTGAATCTTTGCGCGATTACTCCGCTCCCCGCGGCGCCGGCGGCTACAAGGGCCGTGAATGGCTATCTTTCAGGAGTTGAACCCGTATTTACTCCGCAGCCCTTCAGCAGAATTGAAGTTGTTAGTATTCCTCCGCTGTATGTTTCTCCCGAACTACCCGGTGAAGGGATTTGGCAGTCCCGCGGCTTACCCGCCACCGAGCAGGGAGAGCCGCTGATGTATAAGACGAGTTACCGCCCGAGCGTCGAGTTCCCCAACGCAATCGTCCACATGTTGATTCTCAACATGAAGCGACTGAACATGCGGCTCTATATCGGGTCCGGCGAACCTGGCGGATCAACACAAACATCGACTATAGAAGCCGATGTCCGCCCGTACCTGCGGGCGGTTACCAACGCTCTGTGGAAACAGAAACACTCGGGCGAGGCCGGCGCCGTGTACCGAGGCAACGTCATCAAGCCCCTCGCCAATGGGCAGGCCACCATAGTCGTTTACACCGACGGCTCGGTGGACATCTTAGAATGGAACGACACCATTCCCCCGTCATTGGTGCGTGACGCGCGACAATTGCGCCACTTGATCGTAAAAGACGGCAAGATCATCGACAGTATTACACGAGCGGGGAAGCCGGCGGACTCCGAGATCGGCCTGGGGATGCTGCTTGTGGAAGAACCCACGGCCGCGCCGCAGAGTTCGTGGTGGGGAAGCTACGGATACGGCGGCTATGGTGGGGGCTACGGCGGTGACAGCGGCTCGTACACGTCGGGCGATAAGTGGTTTATCGCCACGAGAAGCGCTATTGGTATTCGTAAGGACGGCAATTTAGTGTTCGCGGCGGGCCATCATATTTCCACGAAGGATCTGGCTAAGGCGATGGTCCTCGCCGGCTGCGACCGCGCAATCCACGCGGACGCGAACCCGCACAATGTGCTGGGTAATTTGTATATCCCCACCGGTGACGCTCAATCTAAGCGAGCCAAACTCTCTCCGGAGCAGAAAGACACCCTCAATAGATACGACCGCAGTTATACGAGCGATTTCTTCGGGTTCTTTCTCAAAGACGCTGAAATTACGGACCAGGAAAGGAAGTCATAGTGAAAAGCGCCATAATTACGTGCATCTGTCTTGCCCTTGCTTTGATCGTTTGGCCTTACCACGTTTGGGCCGAAAACGATCATGTTTGTTCCGTAGCGCAGGAAGAATGGGCGCCCGCATTCGCCAAAGTAAAAGAAAAAGTTCAAACCCTCGCCGATTTTAAGGCAAAGTCCGTGGCCCCGCAGATAGAGAGCCGCTTGGGCCAAAACAAATCCGGCGTTTCCGTGGCCGCGGTTGTAAGACAAGTCCTTGCCGAACGAAATCAGGAATTGGAACGTATTAAGGCTGAATGTGAAGCTGTTACCGCCACTGAACGAGAAGCGTACGAAAAGTTGCGAGCTTGTCGTACGGCGGATCGGAAATCGCGCAGTGAAAAGGCCTTTAAGCGCGATCCTATAATCAAAGAGCGCTTGGCCAAGGTTGCGGAACTCGATGAGCTGCTGGTGAATGAAGCGTACGCTCAGTACAAGAAAGAGGAGGTTGTCCCCACGGCCGTAGCGTCAGGGGTGAACAACCAGCGGAACGCATACGAGCAGGACAACGCGCCGTATAGCCAGTATTATCAATGGCGCTGACGGCCATCGACGTCTCATAGAACAAACAGAAGTAAGAATTCTCGCCCACAACCCCTCTCCAAGTGCGGAGAGGGGGCTTTCCACTTTACCTTCATCAGACTCAGCAGGCCGCCGGTTCTCGTTCAAGGCGATTCTCCTCGAAATCACTTCTTTATCGGCGCCTTGACACTAGGTTGCATCGGGGCCGTAACGTTCGTCTGCTCAGCCTTCTTGCTCTTCACCGCTTGAAGCGTTTGGCTCAGTATCCGCACAAGGTCTTCCGCCTGCTCGAATGTCATGTAAATTTGTCGCTCATATAGTTCGGCGAGCTGCTGACCACCCTTTTCATCCGAAACAGGAGTGAATCGCCCAAAATACACCGCCAAGTCGCGCGGCGTAGTGGCCACCATGGCGCAATTCGCGTAGTAAATCATCACTTCCCTTGATACCAATCGGGCAGGGCCTGTCTGCGCCGCGTTCTGTTCCATTTGACCCGGCTGATCCATAAGATGTCTCCTTCAATAATGGTATTCTCGACATGTCTCAGGTTGTAACGCAGTAGAGCGCCGTTTAAAAGACAAATTTGCCGCGCGCGTAAACCTTCCGTTCGTAGAATAGTTCCCAGGGCGTGAGGCGACTCTGCGCCGGTGAACGCCGCAGGCGACACTCATCTCCCCTCCAGACCACCCCGTGCGTCATTCCAAGCGGCGAATAGCTCCGGGTAAACGGTTCGCTTTTCATGAGCCCGCCGGCCCAGCGTAACCCCCCTCGTCGCTCCGTAAAACGCTCCTTCGTAAAACGTCCGGCGTCTTTGCGCTTGCCCTGGCTCCCACAAGTTGATAAGAAGCTCACCGTCGGAGCCGGATTTTCGCATACGTGCGCGCCGCTCCCCCAATCTCCGCCGAACAGCCGCGGACGTGCGGCTTCGGGATTTAGCAATGAGCGAGCGGTTGAATCATAACTACCTTCCTCTCTTGCGACGCCACGTCGTAGCGCGTCTGTGTACGGCCGCACTGACACTTCTCGCACCTGTTTTCGCCCTCGGCGCCGACAAGAAACAGGCGCCTACGGTGAAGACCTTCCAAGTGTCCGTCGAGCAACAAGAGAACGTGATTTCCGGTATGGGATCCATTTCATGCCCGCACTCCATCGAGCTTGGATTTGACGACACGGGCGTCATCTCGGAAATGCGGGTGGAAGAAGGAGAATCCGTCGCCCAAGGCCAAGTCATAGCCAAGCTTGACGATTCTTCATTTCAAGGGGCTCGCGTGGTGGCGGACGCGAAACTCAAGGCCGCCGTCGCAGAACTCAATTTCTACAAGAACGAACTTGAGAAGAAGGAAGGACTTTTTCACAAACGCGCCATATCGGACGCTGAATATAAACGAGCCCTCTTTGAGATGGAAAAGGCCGAGGCAGCGGTGGCCGTCGCTCGCGCCGAGTTGCGGCGCATCGACATTGAACTCAGGAAGAGAACCTTGACCGCGCCCATATCCGGCGTCATCGCCAAGCGGTTTCTGGACATCGGCTCACCCGTTGCGCCGGGTTCGAACAAGGCCGTTCTTCTCATCCAATGCAATGATGTCTTCGCAGACATCGAGTTCGGTGAGCGCCTCTTCCCTTCGTTGCGCATCGGTCAACCTGTGCGTGTAAAGATCGACGCCTTGGGCGGTGAAGTATTCCAAGGGCGGCTGGTTCGCATAGGCGCCGAGATCGACAAGAAAAACCGCACTTTCATAGCCAAAGTGCGCATGGAAAACCCGCGTCTCATCATACGACCGGGGATGTTTGCGCGAAGCGAAATCATCGTGTCCGAAGGATCCGCTCCTATCCTCGTGCCGCGACAGGCCTTACTCGAGAATTCGATGGCCGGTTCCGAAGGATTCGTGATGCTCGTGAAAAACGGCGTCACGCTCAAAAAGCGCGTGTCCCTGGGTACGGTGACCGACGACAAGGTTCAGGTCCTCAGCGGGCTGACTCCAGGAGACTTGGTAGTGATGAACGGCGGAGCCAACCTCAGGGAACTCACCGACGTCAACGTCGAAATTGTTGCAAAATGAGGCCGTTGATCCGGGTATGCGTTGATCGTCCCCTCGCCGTAATCAGCGCGTTTTGCGTGTTCGTGCTCGCCGGAGTTGCAGCCGCTCCGAATCTGCCGGTCGAATTGCTGCCCAATCTGAAAAGTCCCCAAATCGAAATCCTCACCACATTCGCAAACGCCTCAGCCCAGGAAGTGGAATCCCTCTTGACCCGACCGGTTGAAGAGGCCGTAAGCGCAGTGGCCGGTGTTCGGTCAATCCGCTCAGTGTCGTCCGAAGGCGCTTCTCGGGTGATTCTTCAATTCGATTGGGGCGCGGACATCAGCCTCGCCTCAGCGGAAGTGCGGGAAAAACTCGATCTCATCGCCGACGAATTCCCCAAGGAAAGCAAGCTCCCAGTGGTATCGCAAGTGGACGCCACGGAAGCGCCGATTGTGACGCTTGCCCTCACCGGCATGGACGCGCCGGATACCGTGGAATCCACAACGGCCAAGGAGATTAAGGCGGCACTTGAGGGCCTACAAGGCGTGGCGGCAGCTCACGTAAGCGGCGCCCCCAAGCGAGAGGTCGTAGTTCTTATAGATCAATCTCGTTTGGCGGCTCACTCGCTGGATTTACGAGCCGTTACCCACACGCTGGAAAAGGCCAACATCAACTTTCCCGGCGGCAAAATCACCAAAGGCCCCCTTGAGACATCCGTCAGGACTGTGGGCCGATTCACGACTCTCCAGGAAATAGAAGGCGTTTCCGTAGGTCGCGGCTCCGAAGGCGGGACTGTCCGGCTCGGAGACATAGCCTCCGTGGTGGAACGCGATGTCGAGCGAACAGCAGTGTGTCGCGTGAACGGGGAGTCGGCCGTGCTCATCAACGTGTTCAAGGAGCGTTCCGCCAACACCGTGGAGATCGCCGCGGCCGTACTGAGCCTGCTCGATTCCATCCGAAAGGGGCTCCCGGAGAAAACAAGCGTCAGCGTCATCCGCAACGACGCCCCCTTCATTCAGGAGTCAATCGCCGGCCTTCGCAGAAATATGCTCGAAGGAGCGGCTTTGGCCTTCTTACTTCTTCTCGTGGGGTTGCGCAGTGTCCGCATGTCCGCGCTGGTGATGATCGCCATTCCCGTTTCGGCGCTCACCACATTTGCGGCAATGTCCGTGACCGGAGTGAGCCTCAACATTATGTCCATCGGCGGAATAGCGCTGGGAGTGGGCATGCTCGTGGATTGCTCCGTCGTCACCTTGCAGAACATCCACCGCAGGGGCTTGGGGCTGCGGGAGCCGCGAGAAGCCATAGTCTTGGGCGCATCCGAGGTAGCCCCGAGCCTCCTTTCCGGCGCAGTAACGATTCTGCTGGCCCTCTCGCCGCTTATGGTTATGCAAGGCCAAACCCAGCGTCTGTTTCGAGACTTCGCCTTTACGCTGGCCGTTTCCCTCTTTGCGTCTCTGCTGACCGCCACGCTCTTGCTGCCGGCGCTCCTGACAAAGATCCGAGGGGTTTCCACGAAGAAGCCGGCGCCCATAAAGATTTCCAGGTTTCAGGCCGGGTACAGGCGGCTGCTGGGGATTGGGTTGCGCTATCCTCCGGTGTTCGTCGGCGTCGCTGTGAGTATTTGGGGATGCGCCGCGTACGGATTGGCCGGCCGGCCTATCGACCTCCTCCCGCCCGTGAACGTGGGGGAATTCACAATCCTGGCGCAATCACCGCCCGACTACACCCTTAACGCCGTGGACAAGACCGTAAGAAAGGTTGACGCCGCCCTGAAACAGTTCCCCGACATCGCGCAATATGTCACCACCCTCGGGGTAGATCACGGGCGTTCAGGCGGGAAAGAGGCCCACGGGGCCGGCGCGACAAACGAGGCGGTTATTCGCGTGAAGCTGCGGCCCAGTTCACCGGGCTTCGGAGATCCTGGATCCCTCACGCGGCGAATCGCCCAACTCGTGGGACCGCCGGTCGAGACTCGTCTGAGCTTCAGCTTCGCCCAAGGCGCCTTCGCGGCTCGGCCTGGGAACTCCGACGCCCAGGAAGTCATGCTCATCTTGAGTGATGATCCCGCTGCGCTGCGACCCGTAGCGGAACAGATTCAGTCGCTCCTTGAGGTATCCGACCATCTGCGGAACGTCACTACAAAGGGCGCCGTCTGGAGCAAACAATTAGCCGTGAAGATCGACCGGTATCAAGCGGCGCAAAGGGGCGTTTCCGCAAAGGACTTGGCCGGCGGCGTGCGTACGGCCATCGAAGGCACGGTCGTGGGCAAATTCCTGCAGGGCGCCGAAGAGCAGGACATCCGGGTCCGTTTGAGCACAGGCGCGGATACTTCCCTGGATGAGTTGCGAACCGTCCCGTTTCTGACTCCGCAGGAGCATGTCGTCTCGTTGGGCGGCGTAGCGGCCATTCAGCAAAGTGACGGCCCAAGGGAAATCCGCCACTCGGAAAGAAAATGCAGCGTCTCAGTGCACGCGGACGGTATTGGCGTAGATCGTGGAGCGGCTGAAGACATAGCCTTCGCCCTAGTGCGCAATGTCTCACTAGCTGCGGGTGTTTCGGTGGTTCCCGGATCCGACCGCCTGGAGCGCCGCGCCGGTTTCCAGAGTCTTCTATCCGCCGCTTTCGTGGCCGCCGCCTTGGTGTATGCGCTTCTCGTAGCGCAGTTTGAATCCTTGAAGCGTCCGCTCGTGATCTTCGCATCGACACCCTTCATCATTGTGGGGCCTGCCGTAGCGCTGTATTGGCTGGATCTCCCTGTGAGCGCCTTGACGCTCATCGGTATGATTGTCTTACTGGGCATTGTGGTAAACAACGCCATCCTCATGGTGACGTCCATCAGCGCCCAGCGCATTCGGCGCCCGATGACGGCAAAGGCCATTATCGACGGGTCCGCCGCGAGGCTCGAACCCATCCTCATTACAACCGCCACCACCATTCTCGGGGCGGCGCCCATCTGCCTATCCACGAGCGGCGCGGCGTCGCTCCATCGTTCATTGGCCATCACCGTCGCCTCGGGGGTCGCCTGCGCTACCATATTCACCCTCTTGCTGACCCCTGTGTTTTACAAGCTCCTGGCGGGTTCGGAACCTGGGCCGCGTAACGTGCGGTCATGAAGCTTCTGAGCGCATTCTATCGCCGACCCCTGGGGGTAATCACCATAGCTCTGTGCCTCACGTGCGTGGGGGTCGTGGCCGCCCTGCGCATCCCCGTGAATCTGTATCCACACGTGCAGGTCCCGGCGCTCACCATCACAACGGAGCTGTTCGACAGCGACCCCTCCGAAGTGGAGACACTCATCACAAGACCCATAGAAGAGGCTCTGTCCAATGCGCCGGGTCTCAAGAAGATGATGTCCTACTCCCGTAACGGGCAGTCTGAAGTTACCCTGCACTTCCACCATGGCCACAATATCTCGGAAGCGGCGCTGGAGGTCCGAGGTCGTCTCAGACGTTTGACGCCCACCCTACCGAAGGACGTGCGCTCTCCGGTCATCAGCAGATACAATCCTCAAGACACGCCCGTGGTGGTCCTTGCGGTCACCGCTGCCGATTTTGACGCATCCCGCCGCGCAACGGACGTCATGCAATCCCGACTCAACCGTATACCCGATGTGGCCGCAGTGCGGGTCTCAGGGGCGCCCTCCAAAGAGATCGTGGTGGATTGCGATGGGGGCAGGCTCGACGCCCTGAACATCACCGTGCACGACATCGCCGCGGGCATAGAAACCGGCCACATTGGGCTCCCCGGCGGCTTTCTGAAGATTGGGGATAGGCGGATCGCCCTCCGGACGGCGGGGCTGCTCACTGATCCCGAAAGCGTGGAGCGGCTGCCCGTAAGCGCATCCAAACAGGGAGCGCCCCTGCTCGTAGGGGATGTGGCTCGGGTGTTCACCGAAACGAAGGAACCGGAAGAGATCGTTCGACTCAACGGTAAGCCGTTGACCAGCGTAGCCGTGTTCCGGTCGGCGGAAGCGGACCTGCGCTCGCTGGGACATGCGGTGGCCGGAGCCGTACAGGACTTTGCCGCGAAAAACAAGACCGCCGACGTGCGGGTAATCTTCAATCAGGCCGATGAGCTGGACCGCTCCTTGCGCCATATCTACACCCTTATTCCTTTGTCGGGGTTAATCACGGCTGTTGTGCTCTATCTTTTCCTGGGTTCGCTCTCCTCAACCCTGGTTATCTTGGCCACTCTGCCCTTTTCGCTCTGTGTGACGATTGCATTGCTGCGACTGTTCGGCTTTTCTTTGGACTTGCTGTCTCTCACGGGCCTGACGCTGGGATTAGGTATCCTCGTTGACAACGCCATTGTGGTCATCGAGGCCGTCGCCAAACGCCGCGACGAAGGCGATTCCCGAATAGAAGCCCTCGATAACGCCGCCGCGGAAACCGCTACACCCCTGACCCTCGCCACAATCCTTACGATAGCGGTCTTCTTTCCGGTTCTGTTCATTTCCCATGATTTTCGCGTTCAATTCAGCGGGTTCACCTGGGCCGTGACCATGAGCCTCACAGCGTCCCTCATTTGCGCCATCGTGCTGACACCCGTGTTGCAGGGGTATCTCAAGCCGAAACGGGTCAAAGCCGCCGGGATTATCAACTTCGGCGTACTTTCCTCCGCATTTCAACGGGTTTTCGTCTTCGGAAACCGTTTCTTCCCAGTAGTATGCGCTCTCGTTCTAATTTTTCTCGGGTACGCGTACCTGTGCGGACGTAATTTGTCCTTTAGGCCTTCGGATTTCACGTCCATGCGTCAAGCGAAGGTCCATATGTTGCTGCCTGCCGCAACCCGGAAAGAGGTCACCGCCCAAAAGGCCCGAGAAGTAGAGGATCGCCTCGTCGGCTTTCCGTGGGTGAGTCGCTTATTGACGGAAATCAAAGGCTCTCAGGCGACCTTTCACATAACCGTAGCTGATGACGCTCCACAGCGCGACTGGACGCCGCTCATCGCTGAGGCCTTGGGCCACGTAACGACGTCCGACGGGGAAAAGGCGCAGATCCACATTCTGCCCATGGATGAGCAAGGCTCTGAAAGGGCGATTACTCTCAATGTGTATGGGAGAAACCCAACGGAGCTAACGTCCCTCGGCGAACAGGTGCGGATCAAATTGACCAACGTCCCAGGCGTTCGGGATACGCTTGTTCACCAAGGGAACACCATTCCCGCTGTGGAATGCGTTGTGTCTCACGGTCGGCTGGGTTTCTACGGGGTTGATACTGAGGCCTTTGCGCAGCAGCTCCGGGGAAATCTCACCGGCCCGGTGGCTGCGAGGATTCGCGGACCGAAAGGCACGACTCAGGTGCGTGTGCGCTTGCAG
Source organism: Desulfomonilales bacterium (assembly GCA_038205805.1). Classification (GTDB taxonomy): domain Bacteria; phylum Desulfobacterota; class Desulfomonilia; order Desulfomonilales; family Desulfomonilaceae; genus JBBSBY01. Next base: position 21,019 of record JBBRBO010000027.1, on the reverse strand, counting down.
CGTTCAACAGACGACGGGTTGGCGTTCTTGAGCGGCGCATACGTTCCCACGAGACGCGGCGGCATAATACCCCTATCGGAACTCACCGAGCCGCGGGTCAGGATGGTTCCTTCGCTCCTGATGCGCGAAAACAAGAAGCCGGTGATCCCTATGACCGTGCAATTAGCCGACGCCGATCCTTTGGTTGTGGCGAATCGAGTAACCGAGGCCCTCGGCGCCCTCACCTTCTCCGCCGGAGCCGCATGGAGCTTCGGCCCCGAGGTAAAAGACCTCCTCAGAACTCGCCGAGAAGCGCTTTGGGCCGGCGCTGTGAGCCTCATTCTGATCTATCTTATGCTCGTCATGGCCACGGAATCACTCCTGCAACCGTTCTTCATCATGACCGCCATACCTTTTGCCCTCGGCGGAGCGGTCATTGCTCTATCTTGGGCCGGCGCGGCCATGGCGATGCCCGTCTATATGGGGATGCTCATTCTGTGCGGCTTGGTAGTCAACATCAACATTGTGCTGGCCTACACCATGAACGCCTTGAGGCATCGAGGACTCGCGCCCGAAGAAGCGGCTCTGATGGGAGCCCAGCGGCGTCTTCGCCCCATACTCATGTCCACAACTACCGCCGTTGCGGGCTCTTTACCCATGTTGCTGGACAAAGGACCGGGAGCTTCCATCTGGGCGCCCTTCGCATTAACGCTGTCGTCCGGAATCGGCGCGGCAGCCGTGTTTTCGCTGGCGCTGATGCCGATTCTCTACGTGAAAACGGCGCGGGGCAAGTGTAGTCTCAATGAGCAGAGCCCTGTGGAATCAGCCGGAGAGCCGCAAAAGACCTCGTGCAGATGAAACGACCACAGAGCCGACCTCTTTCAAGGCCGCTCCCGTCCACGTATGCTAATCCAAGTCCGGGGCCGGGCTCACACCGTAGGCGCTCATATGCGTGCTACTCTATACGGATAGCTCACATTTTCTTAGACGAAGCCGTTTTATGTGCCACAGTATTTTCTTTCGTGCCACTACTTACTTGTAGGTAAACTCAATTCCGGCAAGCTATATTTCAGTTTAAGGGGCTTTTTACGTTATTGCTTGTGGGGCGCCGTGATTCTATTTTATAGTAGTACTTAGACGACCACGAATCTAATCTAAACGAACATTTTTTCGCTACCATTGAATCAGGGGTCCATTTCAACCGCTCTCATTTTCACAGGGAGAGTGGTTTATGGGAAAGGAGTCTCTAATGAAATCGTTCCACCCGGTTGCGCTCAGGAAATATAATCCTTCACTTCACACACGAACCATGGCTGAAGATGATCGTTCTAATACCAATGTGCTGTCGAACGAGGAATATAGGCGAAGGACATTTTTGTAAGAGCAGGTTTCCCTAACTACTATGAAAGAATGTTTAAATGCACCGCAAGTGGCTTTTTCTCCTTGAGAAAAGGCACTTGCGTCTATTTTGAAAGTTCTTGGAGAGGGGTTTGGGGAGAAACTTCTTTCAAGAAGGTTCTCTCCAATATTACTTCTTATATTGCGCATTTGTATAAGGTAGGTTTGCCCAACTTCGTCCTCGGAAAGCTTAATATGCGCCAAAACAAAAGCATATATCTTGAAAAGCTTACGGCGAGGTGCATTCACAAAAGGAAGATCGGCGGAGTTTTTTTGCAAAGCAGGTTTTGCCGATCTCTTTCTAAGAACTTTGTCCTAAACCCCAAAATCGGCCTTTTCTCCTTGAGAAAAGGCGGTTTCGGCAACTTTGACGCTTCGGATGAAAGTCTCACCTCCGGGGGTGACGTACAACGATCACATGGAAGGGTTTTCGGTATGGGATGTTGAAGACCCTCCTTCTCAGGAAGGCAGACGTCGGCTGCGAGTTAAAGAGTTGTCGGGCAGTATCCGTACATCCCCTTGACAAGGGAGACACAGGGGGTGGATCCGAAAGCGTCCTTAGAATTGGATACTTTCATACTTCGTGGTGACGACAAATCAAGATCGTTCTTGGATAAGGGTTTGGAGAGAAACTTCTTTCAAGAAGGTTCTCCCCATTAGTACCTTTGTGATTGAGTGTTAGCTTATACCAAAGTGCTTTCCAACGAGTAACATTGGTGAAGACTCTTTTTGGGAAAATAGGTTTTTTCGACGTCTATCTGAGAATGTTTAATATGCCGAAAGCGGCCTTTTCTCCTTGAGAAAAGCCGGTTTCGGTCATTTAAAAGTTCTTGGAGTGGGGTTCGGGGAGAAGCCTTCTTTCAAGAAGGTTCTCCCCGATATTACTTCTTTGGCTGCGCATTGGTATTAAGCCACCACCTCGTCGGGTTCGGCTTTTATGACTTGAACTGCGCATACCTTGAACTCGGGTATCTTGCAGATCGGGTCGAGCGCCGGGTTCGTGAGCACATTGGCGTTGGCTTCCATGAAATGGAAGCTCATGAAGATCGACCCGGGGCTGACGATATCGGTCACAAGGGCCTTGCTGTGGGTTTCCCCGCGTCGTGAGGAAATCTTCACCCATTCGTGGCTCTTGACGCCGAGTCTCTGAGCGTCAACGGGGTTTAGCTCGATGTAACCTTCGGGCATCTCATTGTGCAACGTAGGTGAGTTCCGCGTCATTGTTCCCGTGTGGTAATGAGGGAAGTAGCGCCCGGTGGTCAACTGCATGGGGTATTCTTCATCCGTGAGTTCCTCAGGGGGCCGGTACTCGATGGCGTGAAACAGCCCCTTGCCACGGGTAAATCGCCCCTTATGGAGCACGGGAGTGCCGGGGTGATCTTTCGTGGGACACGGCCACGGTATGCCGCCGGACTCCAGGCGGCCGTAGTCCAAGCCGGCGTACGAGGGCGCGATTTGAGCTATCTCGTCAAAGATTTCGCTCGGTGACGAGTAGTGCATGGGCAGACCGAATCGTGTGGACAAGTCCTGGATGATATCCCAGTCCGGACGAGTGTCGCCTCTCGGGGGAACCGCTTGGCGCACCATGAGCACGTTTCGTTCGGTGTTCGAGAACGTGCCGTCCTTTTCCGCAAACGACACACCGGGCAGGACCACATGGGCCAGCTTTGCCGTGTCCGTCAAGAAGATGTCGATGACACAGAGGAATTCGGCGCTTTCAAGGGCGTGTTTCACGTGATTGGCGTCCGGGTCACTGCCGGCCGGGTTTTCACCCAAGATCACCAAACCTTTGACGGCGCCGGTCTCAAGGCCGTTCATCATTTCCATGACCGTAAGGCCGACCTTGCTGGACAAGTCCTCGCATGACCATGCGGTCTGGAATTTTTGCCGAACCGTGTCGTCGGTCACGGCTTGATACGCGGGATACACATTGGGCAATCCGCCCATGTCGCACGCGCCTTGCACGTTGTTCTGGCCACGCAGAGGATTCACGCCCGAGGATTCCTTGCCGATTTGGCCAGTGAGCATGGCGAGGTTCGCCAAGCTCTTCACGTTGTCAACGCCGTGGGAATGTTGCGTAATTCCCATTGCATAGAGAATTGTGGACGTGTTGGAACCGGCGTAGGCCTCCGCAATGGCGGTAATGTCCTCGACTGAAATACCCGTGATCTCCGAAACCCGCTCCGGGGTGTAAGCGCTCACGAGTTCTTTTAATTGCTCAAAACCCTCGGTGCGTTCATCAATGAAGGCTTGGTTCTGAAGATTTTTTTCGAGAATCACGTGCATAAGCCCGTTAATGAGGGCTACGTCCGAGCCGAGATTCTGTCGCACGTGAATATCCGCAATGGTAGCCATTTGGATCCTGCGAGGATCCGCAACGATGACCTTTGCGCCTTTTTCCTTGGCCTTAAACACCCGGTGAGCGATGAGCGGATGGGCGGCGGAGGTGTTCGAGCCGATGATGAAAATACAATCAGCGTCTTCTATCTCGGGGATGGAATTCGTCATTGCTCCGCTTCCGAATGCAGCGGCAAGACCTGCCACTGTGGAGCTGTGTCAGAGACGAGCGCAATGGTCAATGTTGTTCGTGCCGAACCCCGCTCTACAGAACTTTTGAAGGAGGTAATTCTCTTCGTTCGTACACTTTGCCGATGTCAGAAACGCCACGGAATCGCCGCCGTGATTATCTTTAATGTCCCGAAGGCGCGATGCGGCAAAATCGAGGGCTTCGTCCCATGAACATTCCTGGAGCTCGCCGTCCCGTCGAATCATGGGTTTGGTCAAACGGTTCGGACTATCCACAAATTCATGGACATTCCAGCCCTTGATACAGAGCTTCCCTTCGTTCATGGGATTTGACTTGGATGGCAATGTCCCCGTAAGTTTTCCGTCCATAACTTCGAGCAGCATTTCACAGCCGCATCCGCAGTATGGACACGTAGTCCTGACATAGTTTAGGTCCATGATTTCTCCTGGGGTTCGGCGCGTAGCGGCGCACGAGGTTTGCACAACGGCGAGCTTGAAACCCTTTGTCGGGCGCGACGCCGTGAAGAAGGGACGCCGGTCTCCGCCCTGCGAACGTTTCCTGCATTCAATGAATTCTCTATACGTGCATGTACGGGATTGAGCGCTGGTTAGCTCTATTAGAAGTAACTCATGCTCTTCGAAGAATCAAGAGCTTCCGAGGACTTGGGGCGGAATTTATCTCTTGGGGCCGACGATTTGGGTAGGAACCGGCGCTCACCAAACACAGCCGTGACTCGATAGAAAGGGTCCGGTTCCTCGCCGAGCGATGATGCTCGTGAAGACCCGATTGTACCTACGAGCCAAGAAAGCTTTCTCGTTGGTGGTCGGCCCGAACCAGGGAGTCCAATAGTGCGGCGCGCGGTTCGCCTTAGTGAGCTTTTCTGAAAGGCCGGTAAGGACACCGTTCCCTACCGGTCCGTCTGAATTCAGAATACGCGCTCTATGCGTGGTGAAGGCGTCTAGCAAGGGTTAACGCCAACGTCCCCAACCGCGGTGGAATCTTCCCGGACCCCAGCCTACGCCGCAGCCGCGAAATGCCCGTGGGCCGCCCCACCAGCGCGGTCGCGCAAAGCCCGAAAACGCTACAGGGCCACAGCGCGGAGGCGCCCATCCGCAAACTCGAACCGGACGCGGACGTACGACTACAACCGGCGGCGCGCAAACGCGTCTCACCACGCGCTGGGGATAGCATCGAACAGGAGGGCACATTATCGGCGCAGGCGCACAAGCCCTGACGACTCGCACAGGTGGAGGAGGCGACGGAGCGCACACCGTCGTTGTGCAGCTCAACTGGTTAGCGGTCACCCAGCCGCAGACGGGTCTAGTGATTTGAGCCCAATTCTGGGGAGTTACCGCGCCGGTGGTGGTCACGGTTTCGTGGAGCTGAAGGTATCCCACTATGGGGAAGGCCATTCCCGGACCGGACCTGACGCGCAGTTGATTCTCCGGGAAATCTATGCTCCGCACCCAGGCGAAACCGGGCGCCGCGAACGGGCAAAATGATCCACCTGCGAAGGAACTCGTCGCGGATAAACCCATGAAGGCTGCGATGAAAGCCACTGTCGCCGGGATTGCTTTTAGGCGTCCCATGACACTCTCCTTAACTAATTTGCTCTTGAAAGGTATTATCGTGATACACACGTAAAAATGACAACTATGCCGGCATTGACCAGGCGCAAAATGTTCCGAGCCACTAAACGGTTGTCCGGAACAGTGCAGCTCGCTCACTCAAACTGACGGCGAACGCCCTTGTTGAGATCACGTGAAAACTCTGCTACTATCATGATATATTGATAATAGTGGTATTGCGCACACGCAGCGAGAACTATTCTGATTGATGAATTATTCCCACTGTAAGCGCTTGTGTTTAAGCCGAAGGCGGACAGAGCAAACGTGCCGTGCGCTTTCGTGCGGCGTTGAGAACATGATTCGGAATAGCGGTTTCTGATGCTCTGCCGTGTGGATTTCCACACAAGCTGCGCCGGCATACTCCGTGGACGTGCAATTCGGCAAATTCAAATGAGGGGAATCAAAAGGTGGACGGGCCTCCAAAATCAAGCCATTTAGCCGAACTTCTTGCTCTTGATCCCGACAGCGATTTTGACCCTACAACTGCGCCCAGACGAGATTTGGATCATGCGCTCGTAGAAGCCTCAGCCGAGGGTGATACGGAAATCGTGGATCTCCTGCTCACCACGGGAGCAAATCCCCAAGCGCACAACGAATTCGGCGATTCCGCCCTTATGCTCGCCGCATACGAGGGACACATCAATGTGGCCACAGCCCTTATCAAGAACGGCGGAAACGTAAACGCACGGAGTGAGTACGGTAATACCCCGCTTTCCAGAGCGGCTTACAGAGGCCACTTGGAAATGGTGAGAATCCTGCTGGACAACGGCGCATCCGTAGATTCAAGAAACAAGTACGGCAACTCCGCACTCATCGAGTCGGTGATAGGAGGTCACCCGGAGATCGTGCAGTATCTCCTGGACCACGGAGCCGACGTGGACGAGCAGGACGACCACAAAAGCACCGCTCTCATAGTCGCCGCAAGCCTCGGCCGGAAAGACGTAACCAAATTACTCCTGAGTTACGGAGCCAACGAAAAGGGTCGTAACAAATCGGAAATGACGGCGCTCCTGGTTGCGTGCCGCGGCGGGTACGCGGGGGTGGTCGAACTGCTGCTGGATGCGGGTTCAGACATCGAAGGCAAGGACAAATGGGGCGCGACGCCTCTCATGGTGGCGGCTAGAGGCGGCTTCAGATCGGTTGTGGAAAGGCTTATCGCCGCCGGCGCCGACCCTAAGGCGCGCGACGCCGCAGGATATACTCCTCTCATTCGAGCTGCGCACAAGGGCCACAGCGATGTACTCAGAATCCTTGTGAAGACCGGAGTCAATGTAGATGACATTGACCTAAAAAGCGGGTGTACGGCTCTCATGAAGGCGGTGTTCAAAGGAAATACCCGCGAGGTGAAGCTTCTCATTCAGAACGGCGCTAACACCAACGCGCTCGACAATATGGGCCATACGCCCTTGATGATTGCGGCGCATCAGGGGCACGAAGAAATCGTGCGTCTGTTGTTACAGAACGGCGGAGATATTACAATAGTGGACAACGTGAACAGAACCGCTTTTTCGTATGCCCGCACATCGGTTATTCAAGAGTTGCTTATGTGACGCTCTCTTGCCGTCCGGACCAATGCGCCCGGAGAGCAGTCTCATGAACAGCGTATCATGCGAGTCGACGGGCGCGCCGATCTCGCGTACAAAGGGGTCATAGCGGCCTTATACGATCACCGAAAAGCCGTTGAGGAGCAAGTCTCCCGGAGTATTCGGCTTGTGGTGCAACCTCTGCTGGAGCGGATTCGCGCCGAAGATCTCGATGCGAAAATAAGAACACTCATCGACCTCTTGGACTCCAAATTGACGCAAGCCGCATCCGGAGTGGGATCCTCTTGGCTCCTGAACGGATACCTGCTCACTCTACGAGAAATACGCATTTGCGAAATGATCTCCTCGGGTCTCACTTCCAAAGAAATAGCTAAAGTTATGGTAACCGTTCACCAGGAACAGGACAACTATTTGTAATTACGTATGGCGCAGAGCCGCCTCAAGCCCGGTGAACGATTACAAGGTATGAACATTTCGCACCAAACGGTTGTCTATCACAGGACCAACATTCTCCGAAAGCTGGGGTTAACCGGTAACGAGGACAATTTGGCCTCAATCCTCAAAAAGCAGGTCTTATACCAAAGTGCTTTCCAACGAGTAACATTGGTGAAGACTCTTTTTGGGAAGGTAGGTTTTTTCGACGTCTATCTGAGAATGTTTAATATGCCGAAAGCGGCCATTTAAAAGTTCTTGGAGAGGGGTTCGGGGAGAAGCCTTCTTTCAAGAAGGTTCTCCCCGATATTACTTATTTGGCTGCGCATTCGTATTATGCTATTGCGATAACAAATAATCGTGCATCGAACACTGCCTACCCAACGGAGTCGGAGCCGGAGTCGTCCTTGAAGTAACGTAATCCAGCGGAGTTACCGTCACTCGCCTTGACCGTGGACCGCTGCGTATGGTATAGACCATCCATCTTTGGGCCGTCGGAGACTAGCTATGACTTCCCCAGAGGTGGAATCCCTCGACATGCGATATGCCGAAGCCGTACGGTTCCTATATGGTTTGGAACGGTTCGGAATCCTTCTGGGGTTGGACAATATCCGGGCGTTGCTCGATAAGATCGGCAATCCTCAAGACCGCTTCCGAGCTATTCATGTGGCAGGCAGCAACGGAAAAGGGTCCACCTGCACCTTCGTCAATTCCATGCTCATGGCGGCGGGGTATCGAACGGCCCTGTACACATCGCCGCATCTGAATGACTTTCGCGAACGTGTCAGGTTGAACAACCGCCTCCTGCCCAGAGAGGAGCTGGTTCGCGCCGTTGCGACCATCCTGCCGCTTTATGACCCGGAGCGAACCACTTTCTTCGAGTTCACCACGGCCTTGGCGTTCCTGTGTATCGCCGAATACGACCCCGATGTCGCAATCATCGAGACGGGCCTGGGCGGCCGCTTAGACGCCACAAACACGGTCAAGCCGCTCGTCACGGTCATTACCGATATTTCCCGCGAACACGAGGACTATCTCGGCAAAGGCTTAGCGGCAGTAGCGGGCGAAAAAGCAGGAATCCTCAAACCCGGGGCGCCCCTTGTAACCGGCGCCGGACGGAAAGAGGCGCGAGAGGTCATCATCCGCAAAGCCGCTGAAGTCGCAATACCCGTGCGGGAGTTCGGCAAAGACTATGTCGGCAAGCGAACAGGATTACACACGTTTACATATTCCTCGGCGAACCTGCGCCTGGACCTTACGCTTTCCATGCCGGGAAGCCATCAGGTCAAGAACGCCGCAACCGCCGTGGCCGTCGTCGAGGAGCTTATCGCACAAGGCTGGGCAATCCCTGAGTCGGCAATAAGCGAAGGCATCGGGAAGGCGCGATTCCCCGGTAGATTTGAGCTCCTGCGCCGCAGTCCCGACGTTATCATCGACGGCGCACACACCCCGGAAGGCATGCGCCTCCTGAAAAGCACATTCCGGCAGGTCTATCCCGGTATACAGCCGCTCTTGCTCCTGGGCATGCTTTACGACAAGGCGTATGAGGAACTTGTGAAGATCATCGCTCCCATAGCTTCTCGAGTGATATGCATAGCGCCCCAAGGCGACCGGCGGCTCCCTCCCGAGACACTCGCGACTGTTGTGCGCTCTATGGGAATCCCCGCGTCCACGGCCCTCACCATAGAGGACGGCTATAAGAAACTGGAGGCCCATGCCGGCGCCGACGACGTAATACTTGCCGCGGGCTCCCTGTACATGATCGGCCCGGTGCGAAAGGCGTGCGGGATTGGAGACGAGTAGTAGTGTCGCAGCGACGGAACGTTTCACCTTCGACGAACCGTGGAGGGACTCGTAGGCCGGCCGGGGGCGGCAATGTGAGCCGGGGGCGAGGCGGTGTTATCGCTCTGCTGTGTTTGGCGCTCGCTTTCGTTTCACCGCCGCTCACCATAGGTGAAGACTTACTCAAGGAGCGTCTCGGCGGGACCGAGTCCACAGTACTACCGACCGATTCTCCCGTTCAGTTGTCCGCGGACAAGCTCACGTTTCAGTACGAGAAGAACACTTATATCGCCCACGGCAACGTCACCGTGGCTCAGGGAAACATTCGCCTGAGAGCCGACAGCATCGAATACAACGGGAATACTGGTGATCTGACCGCGAAAGGCAGGGTCATCGTGCGCATGGGGGGTGACGTGGTTGAGGCCGAGCGCATCACCATCAACCTGAAGAACGCAACCGGCGTCATGGTGAACGGCAAGCTCTTGCTCACCAGGCACAACATCTACCTTGAAGGGAAAAGGCTTGAAAAGACCGGCGAGTCTACCTACCGCGTCGAGCAAGGAAGTTTCACTACATGCAATGGCACAACCCCCGACTGGCGTATAACGGGCAAGAATCTGGACGTGTCCATCGAGGGCTACGGTCGTCTGAGGCACGGCTTTTTTTACGTGCGGGATATTCCCATTTTATATGTGCCGTGGCTAATCTACCCCGCTAAACGCAAGCGACAGACCGGATTTCTCATGCCCACCCTGGCGAACAGCAGCCTGCGTGGGCTTGATGTGCGCTTTCCGTTTTTCCTCAATATTACGCCGAGCGTAGACGCTACCCTCGTGCCGAGAATTTGCACGAACCGAGCCCTCCAAGGGGGGTTGGAATTCCGGTATTTCCCGTATGAGGACTTTCAGGGTCGCTTCTACGGTGAGTACACCTATGACTGGAAATACGGCGAACAGGTTAATCCCAAAAACCACCGGTTTTTCGTCACCTGGCGCCACGATCAGGATCTCAATGCGCACCTGCGCGTCAAGGCAAACGTGAGTTGGGTTTCCGACAGGGATTACTTTGAATTCTGGGGAGGTCGGTTCGATAAACGTCTCAGGATACGCTACTTGGAGTCCAACGGAATCGCTTACCGGCAGTTCACGAATTACCTGCTCTTGGCCGAGGCGCGGCACTTCGACAATCTGGATCTGCAAAACAACGACTACACGATCCAGAACATTCCCATTATCAACAGCTCAGCGTTCATGCAGAAGATTCCGTATACTCCATTGTATTTCAGCTCGAACGTGAATTTCAGCCACTTCTATGCGCCGATAAAGCACAAGCAGTGGTTCGGCAGCCGACTGCGAATGGACACGAGGTTGAGCTTACCCATCACCCTGGGCCGCTATCTCAAATTCGAGCCGTCCACCACGTATTTCCCCAAGGCCTACGCCGCGGATTATTACGAACGGGACAAGAGCATCGCGTCGGTGAATTCCATACGAACGGACCTGTATCAGGTCAACGCCGACGTCTTCACGGACCTGTATTCGATTTTCGACGGCTCGTGGCTGGGGTTTCAGCGCATACGGCAGTCTCTCCGGCCGCGAGTTCAGTGGACCTATCGCCCATTCGCCGCAAACCAAAAGTACCCTTTCTTCGATGAAACGGATCGTCTCGACAGGGCCGCGTTACTGACGGCGGAGTTTAGACAAACACTCACCGGGAAGATGGGTAAGGACGACTATCTCGATTTTATGACGTTCAACATCTCCCAAGGGTATGATTTCGACTTGTCCCGTTCAGCGGTGGAGCCGCTGGACAACCGCAGCCCCCTGAGCGACTACGGCTGGACAAGCACCCTGGCCGAGCTTACGTTCAAGCCCCATACGCTTGTCGATCTCACCGCCCAGGCGGAGTATAATCCCGTTCTCAATCGGGCGAAACGCTACAGCGTGAACCTTGGTGTCATGGATCATCGCGGTGATCTCATACGCATCCTGCATCAGTTTACGGAAGACGATAAACGAGAGGATCTCAATCGTCAGACAAACCTGAATATGCAGGTGAAGCTCACCTCCGCACTTGATTGCTTTATCGAGAGCCAGTACACGCATCGGTATAATTTCGCGTATTTCACGAGCGTAGGCTTAAGCTATCATCCCCAGTGTTGGAATGTGCTCCTCAAGTATTCCGAGGTTCGACAGCAAGACCCCATCACGCAAAGAATTAAGGAGCCCGACCAGACGATATTCCTTACCTTGTCGCTTTACGGGCTTGGTCAGATCTACCGATACTCACGGGATTGGGGTGATCTCATGGGACATGCGGTGGACACCTCGGTTGCGGGTTCTCGCTGAGACGGCTCTGCGGGCCATGAGCGGCTATCTCCATACTCTATTGTGTGCAGCTTTGAAACAGCGCTTTTCCGGGCGTCTTGAATATTGATGCCGGCAGATAAAAGGCATGCTATAAGACGATACAGGATCTATTCACCACTTTTTCAGGAGGGGACGGATGAGAATAATGGTCGGCCTATGTTTGGTAAGTTTCTTATTCGTAAGCGCGCCGTATGTTTACGCAAAGACTTGGTTTGTAATCAAGGATTCTCAAGGGATTTGCCGCACCATCGAGGCGGATGAAAAAACGCCCAAGTCTATCGGCGGCCCGTATAAGTCTGAAGCGGAAGCGGACAAGGCCAAGGAAAAGCTCTGCACCCAGGCTTCAGCAGCTAAATGGTACATCATCAAGGACACGAACAACGTGTGCCGCTCCATCGAGGCAAAGGAAAAAACACCCAAATCTATCGGCGGCCCATACAAGACTGAAGCGGAAGCGGACAAGGCCAAGGAAAAGCTCTGCGCCCAGGCTTCGAAGGCTAAATGGTACATCATCAAGGACACGAACAACGTGTGCCGCGTTATCGAAGCGGATGATAGGACCCCCAAAACCATAGCCGGTCCGTTCAATAATCAAGCGGACGCCGAAAAGGCCAAAGAAAAGGCCTGTAAGAAGAAAGAAAAATAACGCTATTGGGGAGAACCTTCCGGCCGGCGGGCTCTCCCCACTCGTCTTGAAGAATTTCAATATTGCCGCAGTAAAACCCGTAAAAGCTTCCTTAGGCATGGCTTTTCCGTTGAATATTGCATTAGGTGTAGGCGTTCATTCGTCCGGGTGTGTAGTCCACTCGGGCTACTTCCACCGGGCTGCCTCGCAGCTCAGAGAGGTCGGTATGGCTGATTTACAATTGATGAAAAGCTTGACGCAAGAGGCCGACACAAAGATCATATTACTTGTCATGGACGGCTTGGGTGGTCTTCCCAGGGATCTCGGCGGACCGACTGAGCTGGAATTCGCAAATACCCCCAATATGGACAAACTTGCCCGTGAGGGATCCCTAGGGCTTATGAACACGGTTGACGTGGGCGTCACGCCGGGGAGTGGCCCGGGGCATTTGGGGCTCTTCGGGTACGATCCGCTCCATCACCTCATTGGCCGCGGCGCCCTCGAGGCCGTGGGTATCGGCTTGCCCCTCACGGGCCTGGATCTGGCCGCCCGCGGCAATTTCTGCACCGTGGACGATACCGGAATCATAACTGATCGCCGCGCCGGCCGTATTTCAACGGAAGAGTGCGCTCGCATGGTGAGCCTTATTTCCGACATCCAAATACCGGGTATTGAAATAATTATCCGGCCGGTCCGCGATTACCGTTTCGTGCTCGTTTTCCGCGGAGAGGGCTTGTCCTCAGCGTTGAATGAGACGGACCCCCAGCGGGTCGGACTGCGCCCGCTCCTGGTCCATCCCATGGATGATTCCGCCGCAAGCGCAATGACCGCGGGCCTCGTGAACGGATGGGTGGACCTCGTGCGCGAACGTATCAAGGATGAGCATCCCGCCAACATGGTGACCCTGCGCGGGTGGTCCAAGGCGCCGAATCTCCCGAATTTCGACGAAATTTTCAAGCTGCGGGCCGCGGCCTTGGCCGTATATCCCATGTACAAAGGGCTTGCGAGCTTGGTCGGTATGACCCTGACACCGGGGCTGCTCAATTTTGAGGAACAAGTCCGCGCCTTGGAAGCCGAATGGTCGAACTTCGACTTTTTTTTCGTGCATTACAAATACACCGACAGCAAAGGCGAAGACGGTGACTTCGAGGGAAAGGCCAAGGAAATAGAGAAGGTGGACGCAATGATTCCCCGCATCCTCGAGCTTAAACCCGATGTCCTGGTGATCACCGGGGATCACTCCACGCCCGCCGTCCTACGCGCCCATAGCTGGCATCCGGTGCCGACCCTGCTCTACGCTCCGGGCGTGACCCGAGCGAACCCCGACGTTCAAGGCTTCGGCGAATCCCAGTGCATCAAAGGCTCGCTGGGGCACTTCCGCGCCGCCGACCTCATGAACCTGATTACCGCCCATGCCAAACGGCAGGCAAAATACGGCGCTTAATACGGAAAACATATATCGGGGAGGAGCTTTTTCAAGAAGGCTGCTCCCCACTATTGCTTCTTTGATTGCGAAACGCTCGTAAACCCTCGCGAGAACTCCCGATGAAATCCGACGTACATCCCACCCATGAATTCGCCCCTTGGCAGGTTTGGCCCGGCTCCTATGACAACCCCCCTGCCGACGGTGTGTATCCCATGATTCCCGAGCCGCCGTTTACCATTACACGATCTACGCGGATTACGTCCATGGGCTCGTGTTTTGCTCGTGAAATCAAGCAGGTCCTTGTGCGGGAGGGGTACACGTATCTCACGGAAGAAGCTCACCACCCTGCGTCCAAACACGCAGGAGCCGCCTGGGAGCGTGTTTATAATACCTTTTGCATGCGGCAGATCTTCGAATACAGCTTCCTTGGTCATCGTGCGGCCCTGCGGTGGTGGAAGGCGCCGATTTCCGGCGTAGTTCAGGATCCTTACCGGCGCATTATCCTCTACGATGACGTAGAACTCGCTGAAGCGGATTTTCTTACTCACCAAGAGTGCTCCAGACGCGTCTTGGAAACCGCCGAGGTTCTCATCTTGACCCTGGGCCTCACCGAGGTCTGGCGCGACAAGGAGGACGGCTGGGTAATCAGCTTGCCGGCCGGGCCGTATGTAAACGAGGGCGGGGACATGAACAGGTATGATTTCCTTGTGTCGCGCTACACCGAGAACCTCCGGAATCTCGAAACCATATACGATATTGTGAAGAGCGCGAATCCCTCATGTAAGATCATCCTCACCGTCTCGCCGGTTCAACTGTGGGCGACCTTTCGTAAAGACTGCGACGTCATTACCGCCGGAGGGAACTCCAAGGCGACGCTCCGGGCCGTGGCCGACGAAATGACCGCTCACTACCCGGATGTGGCTTATTTTCCCGCGTATGAAATGGCGATGGTCTACTTTCCGTTGCTGCGAGAAGCCGTCTTCGTCTCGGGCCGTGAGAACTTCCATGTCCGAAGCGAAGTGGTGGAGTTCATTATGCGCCATTTTTTTGCGTTCTTTACCCCTAAAGACGGATGACGAAGCTGAATTTGGAAGTCGGCGTTTCACAAGAGTTCGCCACTCATGTCTTCTTGCATGCAATCAGTCTCAATGGCCGGTAAGGTTAACCGCCGGCACGGAATAGTCGTATTTCGTCCGCGCCTATAAAGCCCTATTCTCTACTTCATAGTTCTATTTAACGTATTGCAATATCCCTCCGATTATAGTATTATTCCCCCATACTTGTATCCGGAGATTTCCCGTGAAACGCAAAGTTCGCACCATGGTCAAAAGGACTAAAATGCTGAGAGTGCCGGCCCTGCTTCAGGACTTCTATGCGGATCTCAGCGACGAAAAGCTCATGCAGAAATACGACCTCACATGGGAGCAATTAGGTAAGGCGTACGAAAAGCTCTTCTACGGAGGGTTTGTGACGCAAGTGGAAATGCAGCGTCGCCTGGAGTTGCGGGAAGGCGCCGATACGTCGCACATCCCCTATGTTGAGATCGTCGCCGCGGAAAAGATATACGAATGCCTCTCCTGCGGGTACGTCTCGGGCAAACACTTCAGTTTGTGTCCACGGTGCAGACACCTCAACGTGCGGAGACTGCGCAAGTCATGGTTGGGCATGTTTCGCCCGGAAGCCTACGGCCGGTGATCGGCGCCGAGCGCAAATTCCAGGTTCGGTTTGGGTGTCAACGAGTAAAATCAAAGATTTGATTGTAAAACGTTCAATTTAGGTTTTGATTCTACCCGCGCTTGAAAATTAGCGATTTAGGTGCTATTTAGTGGCTGTCCCCTGATGCGGACGCTGAAGGAGTAACGCGTGAGTCGGTGGAATGTAGAACAACTAATCGAGACGGCGCAACTGGTAAAGCACAACGCCTCCGTGCCCTTGAGCAAGTTTCGGGTGGGATCGGCCGTCTTGACGAAAACCGGGGCCATTTACGAAGGCTGCAACACCGAATGTCTCATCCCCGTCCTCGGTGTCTGCGCCGAACGCAACGCCATTAACCATGCGCTTATTCACGGTGAAACAGGCTTCATCGCCATTGCCGTCGTTTCCGATCTCTACGCGCCTCTGCTGCCGTGCGGCACGTGTTTGCAATACATCCAAGAATTCGCCAGAATGGAAGGCGAAGACATCTTGATTATCGCCCAGGGCAGGTCCGGCGAACGCATCATAACCAGCGTGGACGAATTGTTCAAAGGCGGTTTTCCTCCCGATACTTCAGTAAAGGAAATCCAAGATTCATTCCGCTGGGTCACAGATTAATACCGATTCGGTATAAACGCTACTTTCTCTGAGGTTATGCCCACCCTTTCGTTTTAGTCCGCGTGCATTTTCCAGAATTGCGGGCTTCTGCTTCTCGTTTTATCCACAGATTACGCTGATCGCCGCAGATAAGAAAAGAAAAACTCGAAGCGAAGACGACTCTCAACTCAACCCAGGTCACCCTCTTCCACAGCTACCCCATTACAGACAATATCTTAGCCGATTCAGCTCGATGAGCGATTGATCGTTCGCGCGGGTGGTGTATACTTAAAGGATGACTATATGCGATCCACTCAGCGGCCATGAAATCGCCCCGCCGGCGCACGTTCACCTCATGGGCGTTTGCGGTGTCGGTATGGCGGCCTTGGCCGGTCTGTTCCACTCTCGCGGCTTTAGAGTCACCGGTTCCGATAACGGGGCATATCCACCCATGAGTGACTTCCTCAAACGACTCGACATCCCCGTCATGAGCGGCTACACGGCAGCGAATCTCGAACCCGCTCCCGATCTGGTGGTGGTTGGAAATGCCATTAAGCGAACGAACCCGGAGGCGCAGGCCCTCGAGCAATCCTCCATTCCCTATACATCAATGTCAGATGCGCTCCTCACCTTTTTCGCTTTAGCCCGGACCCGAATCGTTATAACGGGCACTCACGGTAAAACTACGGTGAGTTCCATGATCGCGTGGATTTTGCGCTTCTGCGATTTGGATCCCGGTTTCATGATCGGCGGCATCGTGCGAAATCTCGGGACGAATCATTCGCTGGGCCGCGGCCGGCATTTCATCATGGAAGGGGATGAATACGACACCGCCTACTTCGATAAGACCCCGAAGTTTCTCCATTACAGGGCGCACATCGGCGCAATCACATCCTGTGAATTCGACCACGCCGACATTTACGGGAATATAGACGCAATTCAAGAGCAATTCAGCACGTTTGCGGCTTCCCTTCCCGCGGACGGGAGACTTATCCTCTGCGCCGACGATGACCGATTACGCGAGATAGCCAAGCGCTCAACCCCTCAGGTAGTCACCTACGGCGCCACAGCCGACGCGGACTGGACCATGGATTACGATTCGGGATCCTCGGATCTCACGGTCCGCCGCGCCGGAGTGACCGTAGGCTCGGCGGCAATCCCCATACTAGGTCGCCACAATGCGCTCAACGCCCTGTGCGCGACGGCCGTCGCTCGAGAAGTGGGCGTGGACCCGCAACGGAGTCTGGAAGCCCTCGTGCGCTACAAGGGCGTTCGCCGCAGGCAAGAGATCCTGGCCGAGATTCGTGGTGTCCTCATCATGGATGACTTCGCCCATCATCCGACGGCGGTTCGAGAAACAGTCAAGGGCGTCAAGGCACGATACCCCAACCGGAGGCTACTGGCCATTTTTGAACCCCGAACCAACACCAGTCGAACGTCAATTTTTCAGCAGGACTACATTGCGGCTTTCCAGGACGCCGACTGCGTGCTCCTGAGAGAACCCAAGCATCTTAACGGTATACCCGTCGAAAAGCGATTCAGCTCCCGAAGGTTGGCGGCGGAGCTGCAATCGAGAAATTCTTCCGCTCACGCATTTGACAACACGGATAGTATGTTGGACTTTCTAAGAGAAAACGTTCGATCCGGCGATGTGGCGCTTATTATGTCAAACGGTGACTTTGATAATCTCGGCAAGCGCCTTATCAGCGAATTGGGGGATGATTAGTATGAAAGAAGCGCTACTCTATAAGAAAATCGGAGAAGGCGACGTCAAGTGTTTCCTTTGCAGACAAGGCTGCAAGATTAAAGATCAACATGTGGGGCTTTGTGGGGTTCGACGCAACGATAGCGGGACTCTTTACACCGAGGTATACGATAAGGTCGTGTCCACGAATGTTGATCCCATTGAAAAAAAGCCTCTCTTCCATTTCGCTCCTGGTACGAAGTCTTTCTCTATGGCGACGGTGGGATGCAATTTCCTTTGTTCTTTTTGCCAAAATTACTCTATTTCACAGATGCCGCGGGATCACGGGCGCATAATGGGCGAAAAGTATACCCCGCAGCAACTGGTGTCTCTGGCGCAATCCCACAAGTGTCGGAGCATAGCTTACACCTACACGGAACCCACCATATATTATGAACTCGCTCGCGACACCATGGAGGAAGCCCACCGCCACGGCCTGCTGAACGTGTTCGTCACCAACGGGTTTATGACCAGGGAGATGCTCGATGATTCCAAAGGCCTCATCGACGCGGCCAACGTGGACCTGAAAGGCTTCGACGAGCGTTTCTACGTCAAGTATTGCAGAGGACGATTGGAAGGCGTTCTGGACAGCATCAAGATCATGAAGGAAATGGGCATTTGGCTCGAACTTACCACGCTCTTCATCCCCACTTTGAACGACGATATCAATGAGATCAAAGAGCTGTCGACGTGGATTCGTACGGAAGTCGGATCTGAAACCCCTTGGCATGTAAGCCGCTTTTTCCCTCAATACAAGGAACAAAACTTACCGCCCACGGATTTGGATTTTCTCCGTAAGGTCCGACAAATCGGCCTGGACGTGGGCCTTTACTACGTCTACACAGGGAACATGCCTTGGGACCCCGGAGAAAAGACTTATTGCCCGGGTTGTTCGCAGCTCTTGGTCGACCGAGTGGGGTATAACATCGAACGCAACGTCATCAAAGACGGAAAATGCCCCAAGTGCGGGTATAAGGTTGAAGGTGTGGAGATGTGAGAACACATTCTCCTAGAAAGGTTAGGCAGTATGAAGACACCATTGGTTTCACCCTCTCTGCTTTCCGCTGATTTCACGAAGCTGGGTGAAGAAATACAGGCGGTTCAGGACGCCGGCGCGGACTGGATTCACGTGGATGTTATGGACGGCTGCTTCGTTCCGCCCATCACCATCGGCCCCATGATCGTGGCCGCGGCAAAGAAGGTAGCGAAAGTCCCCTTGGACGTACACTTAATGATTTCCGACCCCGACAGACACATCGAGGAGTTTCACAAAGCAGGCGCGGACATTCTGACCATCCACGTGGAAGCCTGCCCTCATCTGCATCGCGCTCTGGGCTACATACGATCCTTGGGGATGAAGTCCGGGGTGTCGCTCAATCCTTCCTCCGGCCCGGAAACACTGAAGCACGTTTTAAGCGAAACGGACGTGATTATGCTTATGACCGTGAATCCCGGCTGGGGAGGACAATCCTTTATCAGCAGTATGCTCCCTAAGATTCGGGAAGTGCGCCGCATGGTGGACGAATCGGGTCTGCCGATCCTCATCGAAGTTGACGGAGGCGTAAGCCCCAAAACAGCCAAATCACTATTGGAGGCCGGCGCAGACGTTTTCGTCGCAGGCAGCGCCGTATTCGGCCGCCCACCTTACAAAGACGCCATCGCTAACCTTAAAACGCCCGCTGGTTGACACCCCTTCGCCGTTCAAGAAATACGGATAGGGGAGAATCTTCTCGATAGAAGGTTCTCCCCACTAGTATTCTTCGATTGCTGATCAGCGTACGACTATACGAACTTGTGTCGCCATTCGCGTTGGCGTTCCATGGGCCACTTGACGCAGAAGGCGGGTTTGCCCTTCATGACGACTTTCATGCAGGTGTTGCATGAGTCGCATTGCAGGATGTCCTCGTCCCTGCCCGCTTCGGCCTTTCGGGGCCATTCCGGGTCCGTCCAGAGCACCCTTGCAAGCCCGATCAGGTCCGCCTTCCCTTGCTCGATGGTTTCTTCAGCCAGAGCGCCGGTGAGTATGAGCCCCGCGGTTATGACGGGAACATCCACCTCTTGCTTGACGGCCGCCGCAAGATCAACCATGTACCCGGGTTTGGTGGATTTATCCAATATTTCAGGTAAGAAAAATGATTCATATGTCCCTCCCATCACGGAAAGGTAGGCCACGCCCGCGTCTGCGAGAGACCGGGCAACGGAGGTCGATTCCTCCAGTCCAAGACCGTCCGGAAGCCACTCGTCCGCCAACAATCTGTACCCCACAGGGAAATCCCCAACGGCGCTCCTGACCTTGGATACTACTTCCAGCGGAAATCTTTGCCGCTTCTCCGGAGAGCCGCCATATTTGTCCTCGCGCTTGTTCGTCCTTGGCGACACAAATTGCGAGAGGAGATAACCGGTGCCGCCATGCAACTCGACCATGTCGAACCCGGCCTTCTTCACGCGAAGGGCCGCATCCGCATACTTGTCCTGAATTTCCTCGATCTGAGTTACCGTGAGTTCCTTGGGTATACGCCCGAAGGTATCCACCGCAGAGGGCGCCGACGGCTCGGCCGCGTCCGCGAAGCGTCCAGCATGGTTAATCTGAAGACACGCCACTGCGCCTTGTTCTTTTATCCTGTCGGCAAGCCGTTTCAGTCCATCGAGGTTGGCGTCCTTGTCGGCGCGTATGGTGCGCCTTGAGCCGCTTCCGTTCACGTACTCGACCGTGGCGTTCTCCACTACCACCATCGCAACGCCGCTCTGCGCCATGAGAGCATAATGATCCAGGAGCAAATCCGTGACCGCTCCTTCAGCTCCGGCGTAACCCAAGTACATGGGCGCCATGGTTAAACGGTTCTTCAGCCGAACACCGCCTATTTCGATTGGAGAGAAGATATGGGGATACATTGCAGCTCCTTTGTCTCGAACGTTATCTCTCCGAATTCTCTGTAGATTGCCTCACGTAAGAAGCAGTCCGGAGTCTACGCGGATGTGAACACCGCCCCGATCTGCGGGGAAGCGGCGCGCTTTTACATTACCAGCATTTGCGTCATCAATAAAGCCCAATAATACTATTCACCAGGAACACTGCCGTCACGTGGAAATCACGTAGGTAGGTCCGGAGGCTCGAGTGCGGTGAACCCTTACGTCCTAGGAGGCTGTCGGAGTGGGAATTGAAACTATCCATAATTCCCGCCTGGTTTTTTATAAAAACTGCTGCTACTGACCCGTTCGTTTCAGTTGGGCTTTGAACATGCGCGAATCTAAACCTGAAAGAACTTACGAAGA
>JBBRBO010000026.1:0-35330 GCA_038205805.1 Desulfomonilales bacterium | reverse complement strand
ACATAGTTTGGCACTACATTTTCAACTCAATAAAAAGTCACATCTTGTTATTACAGCAAGTTACCGATATGCCAAAAAAGCCATGCGCGTAATTCCGGATACTTACGGGAGCCCCAAAAGTGAGCACTGTCGAAGATGAGTCTTGCGCTTACGACAAAATGCGTTTGCAATCTTAGGATTAGTTGCAACGAAAGCCGGTGTCTGCTAATGAACCCTACATGCACACGAGCGTTCAGCCACTTCACCGCGCATTGGCTCCCTTCCTCCGTGGGGCGTTATGCGTTCTGTTTGCGGTGGTGTTTGTGTCCGCTTGGTTGGCTTGTCCGCCGCCCGTGAACTCACAGTCCGGCATCAAGCCTCAGGAAATTCCCACGCACCTGACCAATAAGGGTAAGCATCTCAGCGCCATGAAAGCCGTCATGAGCGTTGCAAGCTCGTACGAAGGCGGTAAACAGAGACAAGACCTCAAGGGCTTTTTGCTCTACCGACGGCCCAATGACTTCCGGTTTCAGGGGTTGGGTCCGGGTGGTAATTCTCTCTTCGAGCTGGTAATCAAGGCTACGCAGTTCGAGCTTTATATCCCCTCCGAAGGAAAAATTATTCACGGAGGCAAAGACTGTTTTGCGCGCATGTTCCCGGATGTGGCCGAAATAGAAGGACTCATCCCGCTCATGCTGCTGCAATGGAAAGATGTGCGTTTTGATCGCCCCCTGGCTCATGATTCCGAGAAGATCGTCATTCGAATGAGTTTTCACGGCCGCGTCTGGGGAGCAACCCTAGATCCGCAGAATTATCGTCTTAAACGCCTCGTCAGACTCAACCCGGCCGGCGAAGTGGATTTGTCCGCAGACTTCGGGGACTTCGGCTCGGGCGAGGACGGCTGGCTTCCACGACGGTTCGAGGTGCAGTCACCCGTCGCGCAGTGGAAAACCCTCGTGAAGATAAGCAAAATAGAAGTGAACCCATTTCTCGTCGAAAAAAACTTCAAGCTCGAGCCGGCCTTCTCAGCGAAAATGGAACAATGCCGTTAAGGCGAAAACGTGCGGCTACGACCCGTGGCCCTAGTCCCTTCCCGAGATAATAGTTCACCGGAAGCGAGACTCATCTCCCCCCGTTGAACGGTTACCACCTATGTCTATGCGCACCCTTTACAACGTGTTTCTCCATGTTGCGGTGGGGCCTTTCCTTGCGGCCTATTATGGCCCCAAGGCGCTCCTCAAAGGCAAATATTCCCGATCCTTGCGAGGAAAGCTGGGCGTGCTTCCTGCGGATTTCAAGCCTGAAGGATTGCCCTCTCCACGGCTCTGGTTTCACGCCGTCTCGGTAGGAGAAGCCGTTGCGTTGGACCCGCTCGTCAAGCTGATCCGGGAACACCTGCCCCACGCTTCAATCGTGATCTCCACGGGCACCGAAACGGGCCAGGACAAGGCCCGACAACTCATACCCGAGGCGGACGGCTTCTTTTTTCTGCCCCTGGATTTCCCCGAATTTATTCATCCCGTCATAAAGCGTATTCGGCCGGACATATTTGTGCTCATGGAAACCGAGCTGTGGCCCAATCTAATCCATGCGTTGCACCGCCGCGGAACCAAAATCGTCCTCGCGAACGGCCGCATATCGGATAGGTCGTTTCCCAGATACGTCAAACTCAAAAGACTGTTCGCTCCTACGTTGGCCTTGCCGTCTCAGTTCCTCATGAGTTCGCAGGCCGATGCGAAACGGATCATTACCATGGGCGCAGAGGCCGCAAAGGTGCGAGTGACAGGCAACACAAAGTACGATGCCCCGGCCTTGGGCGTACACCCGGACGTTGAAGCTCAGGTCCGCCGTGATCTCGGCATTCCGGAAACCGCACAGGTGTTCGTTACGGGCAGTGTGCATCCCGGCGAGTTCCAGCCCGTCCTCGAGGCCTACGCAGGGCTTACGCCGCGTTTCCCGGAACTCATTCTCATCCTGGTTCCTCGCCATATCGAGCGAACACCCGAAATACTCGCCGTAATGGATCGCATGGGATTGCCGCAGCCTTACCTGCGCAGCGCGGCGCATCAAGGCCGCAAGCGCAACGGACGCCGCGTGATTGTCCTTGACGTTATGGGCGAGCTGTTTAGGACCTACTCCGTGGCGGACGTGGTCTTCATCGGCGGCAGTCTAGTCTCCAAGGGAGGTCAAAACATCATTGAACCCGCGGCTTGGGGCAAGGTAACGCTCTTTGGCCCACACATGGAGGATTTCCGCGTGGCTCGGCGCTTACTGCTCGATGCAAATGCGGCCTTCGAGGTCAACTCGGCCGCCGAAATGGCCCATCATGTGGAGCGCTGCATAACCGACCCCGCATGGAGCGCCGCAACCGGCCAACGGGGGAAAGCCGCCGTATCCGCTCAAGTGGGCAGCGCAGAGAGAAACGCTGCGAGCATCCTATCCTTACTTCGCGAGTGAAGAGAAAGAGTCAAGATGTGGGGAGGATCTTCTCGAAAGAAGCCCCGTCCCCAAAATGCTCTCTATGAGCTTTGAAAAAAAAGCCGAACCTTTTTTTCCTGCAGAAACGCGATTTTGCAGTACGTTATACCGAGTAAACTGATAGGGCTCTCCAAGAGAAGCCGCACTGCTTAACTTCGATCATCGCTATCTGATCTTCACGGGCCACGCTGTTACTCCTCATTAAAAGGACTAACCTTCATCGGCAAAGAAATCTGTGACATGAAAGAACCAAAGCTTAAAGAACACCGCACATTTGTGGATAGAACCACTTTGCTGAAGAAGGAAGTCCTGTCCGCTTTCGTGTTCTTCACCATTGCGTGCCTGGTCTCAGCGCTCCTGGATGCCCCTTTGGACGGACCTGCCGATCCTTCGGGCCTTCCCCAAGAAACTGTGAAGGCGCCCTGGATCTTCCTCGGAATTCAGCAGATGTTGCGATACTTGCCCCCCTTTCATGCGGGAATTGCTCTCCCCATAGCGGCGCTGGGGATGCTGGCGGCTACTCCCTACTTACATAGGATACAGGGGTTTCCCGTGCGACTGCTTTTCTACACCCTGATGATTAGCGGCGGCGCCCTCACCCTGTGGGGTGCCCTCCAATGAAGCGACTCGGCGTGTGGCTTCTGTGGGCGATTACGGCGGCCGGTTTGCTCGGGGTGTTCCTCTATGTCGAGCACAGGGAGCGCCATCCTGAGTGGATAGCCTTCCAGAGCCGTGGATACGCCTTGGCCTTAGACAAGCTCCGTCTGGAAGCAGCTGCTCAATCGGACCCCATTAAAGTCCGGGAGATCGCCACAAAGATCGACGCACTCGGCAAAATTACTCCCGCTGTGATCGAGGTGCGGCCTTTTGGCGGTAAGACGCCGACTGAACGGTGCCTCACCTGCCATCAAGGGATCGAAGATCTCTCGGAGTCGCACCCGAATTCCGTGTTCGGATGTGTGATATGTCACGGCGGCGTCGGTCCCGATCTCACGGTGAAAGGGGCTCACCGGGGCCTCAGAGGCGGACGCAACCCGGCGACCCTGGAGCTTGCTGCGGCGGGCTGCGGGACGGGTATTCCCGGCGCGGGACAATGCCATGCCCAGCGTGGGCATCATCTCCTGAACCGCACGGAAAATACGCCTCGATCGCTCATGGCCACAAACGCCGGTATTATAGGGATTCTGCGGTTCGAGTGGGGACTCACCGCCGAAGAGAGCGCCGGCTACGCTATACAGACGGTCTCGGACGGCAAAACGGCGCTGCGGCGTATCCCCCCGGAAGTCGATGAAGCGGGCGCTTTCAGCCTACCCGACAGCCACTTCAGAAAATTTTGCGCGTCGTGTCATCTCCACGGCGCTCGATCAGGAGAGGCTTACACTCGTCGGCAAGGCTGCCCCGCATGTCACGGTAGTTACAACGCCTCAAGCACGTACGAGGGCGGCGATCCCACAATCAACAGAAAAGAACTCGGGCACCCCGCTACCCACAGCATAACCAATCGCATTTCAGACGACCGTTGCAGGGCTTGCCACAATCGCAGCGCACGCATCGGCCTCAATTACCATGGAGAGATGGAAAGCGCCCAATACGGGACCCCATTCGTGAACGGTGGGCTCAATGACGCGGCTCTACCCGATGGCCGCTTTGTGTGGCGGCTCACGCCCGACATTCATCACGAGACGGGCATGGCGTGCATAGATTGCCACACAGGCCAAGACACCATGGGCGACGGCGTAATCCACCGGTTCATGAAGGAGCAAATCGAGATCCGGTGTGAGGATTGCCACGGGTCACACACGAACTCGCCCGTTACAAGAACCGTCACCGAGGGGGACACCTTGGTGTGGGCGCTCATTCGGAGTCAGCGCTTCGGAAAACCCGTCGAGGGCGAGAAGATCGCCCTTACATCCAAGTCCCGGCCCCTGCCCCACGTGCGGCTTACTGAGAAAGGCTTTCGGCTCACCGGCAAGCTCGACGGCAAAGAACACCCCGTGACCGTCATCACCGGCAAAATGGACGGCCACGCAATCAAAGGCCACGAGCGCCTCGAATGTGATACGTGCCATAGCGCATGGAGCCCCCAGTGCTACGGCTGTCACCAGATTCTGAATTTTGGCGAGAAGGGCAAGGACCACCTATCAGGGAAACCCACAGCCGGCCGTTGGTCCGAAGGCAGAGGCTATTTTCGCTATAATGGCCACATCTTCGGAGTGAACGCCCTGGGCAAGGTGGGGATTCTCGTTCCGGGATGCCAGGTGTGGAATACCGTTGTGAACTCCCACGCAAAGCCCGCACAGGGCTACGATTCGGCCATAATGAAGCTTCAGGATGGGAACACCTCGATAAAAATGGCCCCGACACATCCGCACACATCCCGCAAGGAAGCCCCGCGGTGTGTGGATTGTCACCTCAACACCAAGGCCCTAGGGTTGGGCGAAGCCGGCCTGACGGTTGATCCTGCTTCACTTACAATGGAACTTGAGCCTATCTATGACTCCGCGGCTTCGGGACTCAAGATCACGTTCCCCTTGGATGCGGTCGTGCACGACGGCAAGTCCGTTCAAGCCAAGTTTTTGCCGCCGGCACGAGGGTTTACGCCTGAGGAAATCAAGAAAATCGTCGCTATAGGGCCGTGCTTGGCTTGTCATGACCGCTATGACGATCCCGTGTGGCGACGATCCGGCCCGTACAAGATGACGCCGGCCTGCTATCAAGCTCTCAAGCGCATGGAAAGCGGCGCCGGGGATGTCCAACCGAAAATCGTGTCAAATCCTGGACTTGACCTAATGAAACGTGATGGCGTTTTCCGTCACCATACTCTTTCCCATAAAGAGAAAGAACGCTACATACAGCGTCTGGAGCGCCAGAATCACGAGCGGACCCCATAGACCGGCTAATCCGGCATAGGGGTGTATTGTCCGCTATCGGTTGATACGGCAGCCAATAGACCACACACGAAATATATGCCATAGCCGGAAGCGTCATGATCCGGTGCGCCGGCGCTAACCATGCGCGTCACAAGCAGAGATACTGCGGCTTTGCACGAAGCGACCGGTGACAGCCCGCAGCACGTGAAGTTTACTCTTTCCAAACGCCGTCCCGCTGTAAACCGGAGCGCACGCGTGTATTCTGCGGTCTTCGCCGGGTAAGTCTTGAAAGGTGCAGCGAGCGTCAGCCCGACACCGGACTGCCTTGAGCGCACGGGCGATTCTTTTCATACGTATTTACCTCCATTAGATAGACACGTGGTGTATGGTAGCAATGAACGTAATCCTCACGCGGAGGCCGGCATGAGCGTCAAAATTCGAGAGAACCTGTGGCTGGTAGGCGGCTACGGATTGACGAACCCCGAGGACGCCGCCGTTTACCTCATACGGTTCGGGGACAAAGCGGCGCTCATCGACGCCGGCTGCGGAAAGGGGTATGCGGCCCTGACGAGACGTGTCACGGAATTGCTGCAACCCAATGCGCAATTGGAATACCTCCTGCTGACCCATTGTCATTATGACCACAGCGGCGGGGCGGCTGCCGTACGGGACGAATTCGGCTGTCGTATCGTGGCCCATGAGCTGGATGCGGTTTATCTCGAGAGTGGCGACACCCACGTGACCGCCGCGTCGTGGTACATGGCTCAGATGCGGCCCTTCCCGGTGGACGTGAAACTGCGGGGTGAAGGTAATACTATACAAGTCGGCGACGGTTGCATTACCGCTCTTCACCTCCCCGGCCATTCTCCAGGCTCATTGGTTTACACCACACAACTGGAGTCGGAATGGGCGGTCTTCGGGCAGGATGTCCACGGTCCCATTCACCCTACTCTGTTGTCCGATGCCGACGCGTATCAACGATCACTTGCGAAACTTTTGGCTCTGGATGCGGACCTTCTCCTTGAAGGACACTTCGGCATAATCGAGACAAAGCTCGAGATCCGGCGCTTTATTCGCTCTTACATGAAATGATCGTGCCCCCACGTGTGTCTCGGCTATTCAATCGGGTAAGATTGGTGAGCGTCTATGTACAAGAATACAATAGCGCTTCTGCTCCATCAAGCAATAACGCGAAAAGCCCTTCAAACTGAAATATAGCTTCGTAGAATCGTACTTACCAGGGTGTAAGCACTGCTCCAAAATGGGGGTTTTTCACCCTTGAAGCTCACAAAAGGCGTTGCTTTGCGTGGTATAAACCCATAAATCGGCGTAGAATGCACCCGAGCGCGTACGCGGTGGCGAAAGATAGGGAGAGCAGTATGGGGGAGCGTCGAGGACTATGAATGGAGCGCGCTCAAGTAACTTGCGCACGCGCCGCTTGCCGGAGACTACCGGCTTTTAAGAGCCCATCCTGCACGAAGACGGGCGCTTCGTCCTTTCCGACAGGACTTATACCAATGCGCACTCAAAGAAGTAGTATCGGGGAGAACCTTCTTGGAAGAAGGCTTCTCCCCGAACCCCTCTCCAAGAACTTCTACTATTGCCGAAACCGGCTTTTCTCAAGGAGAAAATGCCGCTTTCGGCGAATCTTAAACATTCTCAGATAGACTTCAAGAAACCTAATCTTACAAAAATGAACTTCACCAATATTACTGCGTTGGAAGCTTATCGGTATTAACTGCGACGAAGGGTCAGTCCGCGGAGGCGAGAAACGCTGAGATGAGATGGTCCAAGACCATGTGAATATCTTCCACAGGGCCGTATTCGCCCTTGGAGCTTTTCACGTGTACGACGTGCGCGGCTATATCTTTCATGCGACCGCCGTCAAAACCGACCCAGGCAATGGCAATCCCTCCGTTGTCGCGGGCGTACTCCAGGGCCTTTACCGTATTGGGTGAGTTCCCACTTGCGGAGATCGCCACAACCACGTCACCGGGTAGCATGAGGTTGTAGAGCTGGCGGGCGAATACATTTTCGTAGCCGATGTCGTTGGCCAAGCAGGTCAAAAAGGCCGAGTTCGAGGTCAAGCACACTGCTCGAAACGGCTTCTTGCCGTCAGGGGACGCCCCGAATCCAAGATCATTGGCGAAGTGCGCCGACGTAGCCGCGCTGCCGCCGTTCCCACA
Organism: Desulfomonilales bacterium; assembly: GCA_038205805.1. Classification (GTDB taxonomy): domain Bacteria; phylum Desulfobacterota; class Desulfomonilia; order Desulfomonilales; family Desulfomonilaceae; genus JBBSBY01. Next base: position 27,817 of record JBBRBO010000026.1, on the reverse strand, counting down.
TAGGAACACGGTGTTTCCTTGAGTGCGGGCCTTTTGCAGGACCTCAATCACGGCGGCTATGGATTCGAAATCAAGCTCACTGAGCATGCGGCTCAAATGTTCAATATAGGCTCGCGCATACTGAACGCCGGACCCGCCGGCTGATGCGAACAACTCGGTCATTTTGGACATATATACCTCGGGAACTATTCCACCGCGGTTTGAGCAATCCCCAAGCTACCCTTGAGGGCTTCCACCTCACCGTGTCCGGTAAGCGCCAGAAACGCCTTTTCGAGATTGCCGGCCGTCCCGGCGATGGCGCTTCTGATGTTCGCAGGGGTATCCGAAGCGATGATGCGCCCCTTGTGAATAATGGTTATTCGAGTGCATATCTCCTCGGCCACGGCCAAGGTGTGTGTGGACAGCAACACGGCCATACCTCTGGACTCCGCCATTTGCGTAAATAAATCCTTGACCAGGCGCACTCCACGAGGATCCAAACCAACCATGGGCTCGTCGATTATAAAGATTTGCGGGCGATGTAACAAGGCGGAACTTATGATGAGCCGTTGCTTCATCCCATGGGAATAGCCCTCAATGAGTTCGTTCTTCCAATCGAGGAGTTCAAAGATTTCCAGGTAGTGATGGCCAAGTTCGTCCAGGTCCTGGGAATCCACGTTGTATAGGCCCGCGCTGAACTCCAGGAATTCCCAGCCCGTCAGTTTCTCGTAAAGGTAAGGGCGGTCGGGGACAAAGCCCACGACGCCCTTAGCCTGTTCCGGTTCCGTTGCGAGATCGTATCCCGCAAGGCGAATGACACCCGTATCCGGCCGCATGAGGCCCGTAATCATCCGTATGGTTGTGGTCTTGCCGGCGCCGTTCGGCCCTAAAAATCCCATGACCTCACCAGGCGCCACGGACAAACTGATGTGGTTCACCGCAAGAACCTTGTTGAATTGCTTGGATATATTCTCGATGTGAATCATAGGTTTATTCGGTTGCTACCACTTTCAACTTGAGCTTCCCAATATAGGAGATCACGTTCACGTGCTTATCCACATCACCATAGAGTAAGGCGACGTAAAGCGGCCCGATGGGCGCCTTGCCTGTTAGGGGATCAGCGGAAAACCACGTATCGCCGGCCCAATAGTTCACCCATGCGTGGTATGCGAAACCGTCCTGGAAATGGGTAATTCCCACTACTACGCGGGAGGGCAAGCCTACAGCGCGCGCTAACGCCGCCGACAGGACCGCATGTTCGTTGCAATCGCCCTGCTTTGTCAAGAGGACGGTATAGGCGTCGGGGACGCCGGGAGTAGGCGTCTTCTTGAGTGTCTTATGGACCCATTCGTTGATAAGGAGCCCCGCCTTTACGGGATCTTTTTCATCGCCGACAATTTTGCGTGCCGTTTGGATGATTTCCTTGTTGTCGCTACGGATGAATCGCGACGACCCCAGATACTCCGCCATTGCCGGGTCGGTGTTCGGGAGCGAATAGGCGGCTTTCGGTAAGGTTTCTCTGTTCAGTGTGATGCGCGAGCCCTCCACCTTCTGGTGGTAACTGTCGGAAGGCACGGGCAGGCCGCCGCTTTGGGTGATGTCGAAGGCCGCGTGCGTGAGTTTGTCCCCTTCCGGGATGTCACCTTCAACGGGCACGGCCGTCAGTTCCATCATGTCGGGTAAGTTCTTCGCCGTGGTGCGCATCTCACGAGCCAGTTCGACCTTATCCGACCGAGTCACGGTCATGTTCAAGGGCATGCGGCCCTTGAGGAGCCGCCCTTCATCGTCGATCCACATGGTGAGTTCCATGGTGCGGTAGATCGCTCGCACGCGCCACGCCTGCGTTGTCTTGCCGCTGATCTCCAAGTCCGCTCGTTCGACGACCTTGATCACTGAATCGGACTTCTGGCCGTCCAAGGGATCAAAGACCGGGAGGTGCACTTCATCTCCCACCTTCAAACCCGTAAGTGGAACCGGCAGTCCCAGTGAGCGTGAGATTCTAGGGCTCTCAAAGATCTTTATTCGTTTCACGCCGCCGCCCTGATGTCTGGGAATCTCAAGTAATAAAGTGCGGCCCTCGATATGACCCTTTTGTTCAAAGGAGACTAAACCGGAATTCACCTTCAGATCAAACGAGACCAGCCGAAAATCTTCGTCCACCACGGATTCATTTGCGATTTTAATGGGTTTTACCTGCCCCTGGATATTAAGGGCGATATTCAGATCGTCGCGGATCAGCCATTCGTTTCCTCTATGGATTTGTCGGGATCGCCCATAGCCGGCGTATGCGCCGCCGATACGCACCATGTACCAGTCATCGGATTCCACGGCGGCGAGGCTGAATCTGTCGCGCATCTCCCCCACGGCTGAAGACAGGAATTGCTCCTGCAATAGGGTTCCCATGAGTCCCAGCCATAGGGTCAGCCCTACAACGGTGACGTACGGGCTGAATCCTCCCTTACGTTTTCGAAAAAATCTTTCCATTGATATCCCCCCTCCGGATCAATGAATGGAGCAAAGATTCATTGTTCTGAAACACATGGGCGGTTTCATCGTGAGAGAATCCTGCTCCCATCAGGACCTTCGTCGCCATTTCCTTGGATATGAGATTATCCGGTGTATGGGCGTCGGTGTTGATTACAGGTTCGGCTCCCGTCGCTCGACACATGGCGGCGACATGGCCATTTGTGAGGCTGTGACCTTTGCGAGCCGTAATTTCCAAGTAAACGCCTTTTTCTGCGGCAGCTTGGGCTTCCTCCCGTGTGATGAGGCCGGGATGCGCAAGAATGTCGGCTCCCCCTTCAATGGCCGCCCTATTCGTCCCGGGTTCGACGGGTTCGACGATGGTTTCGCCGTGAACAATGACGAGCACGGCGCCCAAATGGCGGCAGGCGCGGATCAAGTCCGGAATCAGCGCCGCCGGCGTATGGGTAATCTCGATTCCGGGCAGGACCAAGGTGGTCTGCGCCCGATTCAGTTGAGCCGCCGCCTCGATAAGTCTAGGAATGATAAAATCTACATTGGAATGATCGCCATGATCCGCAATTCCTATAGCTCTGTAGCCCGTAACATTGGCGCGGCGCACCAGCTCGCTTGGGACAAGGACGCCGTCGCTGAAAAACGTGTGGGTGTGAAAATCTATCACGGGTATATCTCCGGGGCTCACTCGCGTAAAAGATTGAGAAGGCCGCATAGGACGGATATGGAAAGCCTCCGGATGCTCTCCGGGTCTTTCGAGCCGCTCATAGAGATCGCATGGCTGTGAATGTGCGGACTGAAAGACGGCGCCTCGAACCCGACCAATGTTCCGCAATCGGGCTCCGGCAAGGGAGGAACGCATGGAAGCGGCGTGACACTATACTGAGCAAGGTAGCCTATCCACAACGTCGGCATTCGCCTTCCCCCCTGAGGAATTGCTCCACCACCCGCGGTCGTCGGGATCCCGCTTTGGTTCATGATAACGTAGAGGTAAGAATTTTACAAAGGATTCGTGGCGTTCACATAAGAAATATGAGCTTTGAGGGCTTGAAGTGACGCGGCAAGGATCAAAACCGGCGTGCCCACGCGGGCGAAGGGGGAAAGCCTAGATTGACTGGATTCCCTCCCCCTCAAATGCGCCTCACTGTGTTGATACTACTTCGTTTCCGCACAAGCACAATCGGTGTAGCTCGGCCTTACAAGCTAATTTGGCTAATTTCCATGTAATTGGACCCGGGCGCTGGAAAGCGAATCCCGCCCGATGGAGGATCTCACCTCCCTACACACTCTGCGAATTTCGCAATTCAGTCGAAAAGTGCCTAGTGTTCCACAAATTGCTTAAAGAACATGGACGGAATTTCGTTTTCGGCAGGGGCGTCGAACACCTGAGTGTTGTAATCCTCCGCCATGTCCGAGGATATATCGGCGTATAAGTTGAGGCGCGCCAACTTGTCCCGCGCCTTTCCATTCTCGATGTGAAGATCCAATTCAAGCTTCACCCAGAAATCCGGTTCTTGAGCGTGTACGGATTCCGTTATAGCCTTTACCAATTGAGCTATGGCTTGCGCCAAGACGGGCTTATTCAAGCGCGCGTTTACTTTTTCTTTCATGGGCAATTCCCCTATACTTCTCACGGCAGTTACCTCCCCCATTAGTATATGTGCGTCATGAGGACAGGCCAACGGCCCACCCACAGCACGTTCATACCTATGGAGCAATAGCCGTGCCATTAGGCGTCACTGTGGGAGCTTGCCGCTAAGGCGCCGATAATAGGCGCATTGCTTCGCTTCTTCCAGGGGAACCAAAATAAAAGCGCCACGGCCCTATGGTGTTCAGACCATATAACCGTGGCTCGCTCTCCCCATTTGCGTAGCAGAAGTTTACAAGGATTTGAGCGCCCATCGTAGGCGCAACGAGTTGCTGACTACGGAAACCGAACTCAGGGCCATTGCGGCGGCCGCAAACACCGGGCTGAGCAATATCCCGAAAAACGGGTACAGCACGCCAGCGGCCACCGGAATACCCAAGACATTGTAAAAAAAGGCCCAGAAGAGATTTTGTTTAATGATCTTCATGGTTTTAAAAGAGAGCTTTATCGCCGATGTAACCAGATTGAGGTCGCTCTTCATGAGGGTAATGTCCGAGGCCTCCATAGCAATGTCCGTGCCCGAGGCGATTGCAATGCCGATGTCCGCCGCGCTCAGGGCCGGCGCATCGTTAATACCGTCTCCAACCATTGCGGTGACTTCCCCTTTTTCCTGAAGTCTTCGGATCTCCGCAGCCTTGTCTCCGGGCATTACCTCAGCGAAATACCTGTCGATTCCCAAGGCGGCGGCCACGGAGCCGGCAGTATATTTGTTATCACCGGTAATCATCACCGGTTGAAGGCCCATGGCTTTCAGATCCTGAATCGCCTTTTTCGCGGAAGGACGCGCCACATCAGCGATGGCGATCACTCCCATGACGCTGTCGCCCTGAGCGAGGAACACGGTGGTTTTCCCCTGTTCGGCTAAGGCCACGGCCTGCTGATCCAGCTCCTTGAGGGCTTTGCCGCGCTCCTGCATAAGTCGCCTGTTCCCGAGAAGGGTCTCCTCGTTTTCGAGCAGCCCCGACACCCCCATGCCCTGTATGGATTGAAAATTTTCCACTACTAGCGGGCTCAGCCCTGCGTCCGTGGCGTGTTTTATCACTGCGCTCGCTAGGGGATGCTCCGACGTAGCTTCGAGGGAGGCGGCCAATTGCACGACACGCTGCGCATCCATTCCTGGAGCGGGCACAACATCGGTGACCTTGGGTTCACCCGTTGTAAGGGTGCCGGTCTTGTCGAAGACGATCGTGGTGAGTTTATACGCGCGTTCGAGGCTTTCGCCGCCCTTTATCAGGATGCCCTTCTGAGCGCCAACGCCCGTTCCCACCATAACAGCAGTAGGAGTCGCCAAACCCATCGCGCAGGGGCATGCGATCAGCAATACCGAGACTGCGTTCAACAGAGCTGTGGAAAACGTGGGGTTCGGCACAAGAAAAAACCACACAATGAAGGTAACCGCAGCAATGGAGAAGACTATGGGCACAAACACCGAAGCAACTTTGTCGGCGAGTCTCTGGATGGGCGCTTTGGACCCTTGGGCTTCTTCCACTAGGCGAATAATCTGCGCTAAGGCGGTTTCAGCGCCGATCTTTGTAGCTTCAAAGGAGAAACTGCCGCTCTTGTTGATGGTGGCTCCGTAGACTTGATCCCCAGGCGCTTTGGCCACGGGCAGGCTCTCCCCGGTGAGCATGGATTCGTCAACTGCGGACGTTCCCGCTATAACGCGACCGTCGGTGGGAACACGCTCGCCTGGGCGCACCACAACCGTATCACCCCGAATGATCATATCCGCAGGTACGTCTATTTCCGTTCCGTTCCGCAGGACCCGGGCCGTTTTGGGACTCAACCCCACCAGCTTCTTGATGGCTGCGGATGTCTTTCCCTTCGCGCGCGCTTCGAGTAAGCGCCCTAATAGGATCAACGTAACGATCATCGCGGCGCCGTCATAATAGGTGTACGGCATATCGCCGCCGGCGCCCGCAAAGAGAGCCGGAAAGAAAGTCACAAGTATGGAGTATATATATGCCGAAAGCGAACCCACGGCCACAAGGGTGTTCATGTCCGTGGTTCCCTGTTTGGCGGCTTTGTACGCGCCCACCATAAAGCGATTTCCAACCCAGAAAATGACTGGGGTGGTCAGAAGAAACTCGATAATGAGCAGGGTCTTGTGCGGAATGGACGCCAGTCCGGGGATCATGTGAGGCATCGCCGCAAGATGCAGAAATACGCTCACAATTGCGCCGAATATCAGCTTCACCTTGAAGTCCTGCATTTCGGCCTCGCGAGCCTTTTCCATTGGATCTTCTTTGTCCGCTGAGACGGCGCCTAAGAACTGGTATCCCGCCGCGTCCACCGCTTTCTCGACAACGGCCAGGGTGGGATTATTTTTCTCGTGCAGCAGAAGGGCTCGGGACGTGGCCAGATTGACCGTCGCGTCCATTACGCCGGGGATCTCCTTGAGTGTTCTTTCCACCCGGCGTACACACGCGGCGCAGGTCATCCCTCCGATGGTGATCGTGGTCTTTTCCAGAGCTTGGGCGGGCGCTTGAACGACCTCGTACCCCAAATCCGAGATCTTTTGCTCAACTTCGGCGACATCCACGCGCTCGGGATCATACTCCACGGAAGCCTTTTCCGTGGCGAAGTTCACGACTGCGTCCTGAACCCCTTCGAGTGACTTGAGTCCGTTCTCCACTCGCCGAACACAGGCGGCGCAGGTCATGCCCTTGATCTGCACATCAGCCCTAGCCGAGTTCATAGCCGGCCTTCTCTATCTCATTGCGGACCTTTGACATATCAAGGTCATTGTCATGATTGATGACCGCTTCTCCGCTATCGAGATTCACATTTACACTGCTGACCGACGGCAGGGACTCAAGGCTTTTCTTCACGGAGCTTACGCAATGATTACAAGACATTCCTTTGACTTTAACAGTAGTTTGCATGATTGTGTCCTTTCTCGCCTTGGTTTAGTTTTGGTTTAAGAATCTAGGTATTAGACAGCCGAGCAGGAAAAACGAGTCCGTTCTTTGCACATTTTCTGCAATAGAGGCCTGAGCGCTCCGCCAGACCGCAGCACTCTGTACGTGGAATTCATACCAATGCGCAGCCAAAGAAGTAATATCGGGGAGAACCTTCTTGAAAGAAGGCTTCTCCCCGAACCCCTCTCCAAGAATTTTTAAATGACCGAAACCGGCTTTTCTCAAGGAGAAAAGTCCGCTTTCGGCATATTAAACATTGTCAGATAGACGTCGAAAAAACCTACCTTCCCAAAAAGAGTCTTCACCAATGTTACTCGTTGGAAAGCACTTTGGTATTAATCCTCGCGTTTGAACGTGGGGTTGCCGTTCCGCCGAAGTCGAGGGGCGCGATCCATATCAATTTGGATTGCCTGAAGCAGCATCTGAAAGGCCAAGATTATCGGTAGAGCGGCCACCATGATGGTGCCGGCGGTTTTGGGTCGGCCGGTCCTGAAGGAGTCGAACCACTCCCATGCGCCGAAGATGATTCCGAAGAGCATAAGTGGCGCTCCTACGAGAATATACACGGACGCCATGTTGAAGTCGTACACGAAATATTTCAGAAACACCCGTCGTACGAGTCCGCGAAGGAGCTTGGTGGGAAACTCAAGCAAGGTCCGCGAGATCCGCAAGGAGCTGTGTTCGTCGTCGTATTTGGCTTTTATGGGCACATCAGCCACAGCGGCGTCCAAGGGATTCATACGAATGAGCATGTCCGACTCGAAGAAGTAGCGCTTGGAGACGCGATCCAAGGGCATCTGTTCGAGAATGCGCCGGTGAATGGCGGTGTAACCATTGGTCGGGTCCAAGATGTTCCAGTAGCCCGACGCCGCCTTTACGAGAAAGGAAAGCGCACTGTTCCCGAACAGGCGCAGTCCCGGCATACTCCGTAATGTGGTGAAATCGCGGAACCGGTTGCCTTTGGCGTAATCCGCTCGGCCGACGGCGATGGGCTCCACGATCCGTGGCAAGTCCGCAGGATCCATTTGGCCGTCACCGTCCATCTTAACGAAGATTTCACATGGGCCGGCGAGCCCCGCCTTGTATCCCGTCACCATTGCGCCGCCCACACCTTGGTTGACACTGTGCCGAATGAGCGCGATGCGCTTGTCGTGCTCCTGAAGGCGCTCCACGATCCGCCAGGACTCTTGGGGACACTTGTCGTCCACGACTATTATCTGCTCGACCCACGCGGGAATGGACGAAATGACCTGCTCCACCTTTTCCCGCACGTGATAACAGGGTATAATTACGGTGGTTCGGGGGTACGGTGAAGCGTTCATGTTTTTAGAGGTGGACCATTCTTAAATATTGTCTCTCAAGAGCATGAATTCCACATTCGCCTCGTATGCGCAATGGTATTCAATTCGGAAGCGAGACAAACGTTTCTAGGAGCCGCGGGATTTCCATCGACCTCTGCGGCGGGATGTACTATTCGGGTAGCCGTTCACCTGGAATTGCTTACGGCGAGAGCCACCCCACCCTCGGTAAGCCCTTACGTTCAGAGAACAACCCGCAGGTTATCATGAAACATTATCCCAAATGCGTCATAGTGAAAGACGGCACATGCGTATGGCTGCGGCCGGCCGCCGAAGCGGATCAGTGCGCTCTTCAGACGTTTCTCTCCTGCGTGACCGAGGATCAGCAGTGTATACCGGCGCATGTTTCCTCGCCGGGGATCACACATCAAGCACACGTTGAAGCGACTGAGCCGCGGGACCTTTTCCCCATACTCGCGGTCCGCGAAGACGACGGCAAGATCCTGGCCCATTGCGCATTACAGCAGTCCAGGACCGAGCGGCGGGTGGCATATCTGCGCTTCATGACTTTGCCCGACACGGTAGAGGACGTGAGCGATTGGATGATCCTCGATTGCGTGAAGCTTGCAATGGACCTCGGAATGCAAAAGGTCTTCGCCGAGTTTGTGGCCGGTCCCCACGATTGTTCCATAGAAGCTGCGCGGAATCTGGATTTTGAGGATCACGACGTTTTGAAAAACTGCGTGCGCGATTCCAACGGGGCGTGCCGAGATCTTGTGGTGATGGTGAGGGATCTCCACAGCGTGCGCGGTGAATTGTGAAGGACGACGGAGCGAAGCACGGCCGTCCCTTTTTCCCAAGGACCATGGAATTCTCCTCTCCCAAGGGCCTTCTACGCATCGAGGCAAATCGACCCCAGGGATCGTTCGACGGGCTACGTTTCGAGGAGGGCTTGGGCAAATTCGACCGGTACTCGTCCATCATCAGAAATGTGGACGCGCTTGCCGGCATTGCGGAAAAACCGGCCGGCAAAGTCACCATAGCCGTGAAGGACGACTCCTTGGTAGTGGGGTACGTTGTGGGGTGGCGGCCCGCTCCGGATGAGCGTTGGAGCGCCCTCGGGGACCTCATGTATGAAATAGCCGCAGTGGAGGCGAGTCGTAACTACCGCGGTATGGGGCTGGCCACCAAGCTCCTGGGGATCACTATGGACGAGGAGTTCTTCGAGGATAAGATAGCCTTCATGCAGGGCTACTCGTGGCATTGGGACTTCGAGGGCGCCGGCCTCACTCCGGGTCAATACCGCTCCATGATGATGTCTCTCTTCGAGCGATTCGGGTTCCGAGAAGTCTACACCAACGAGCCGAACATAGCGCTGCGTCCGGAAAACCTCATGATGATTCGCCTTGGTCCTCTTGTGACCGAAGAAGAGCAAAAGCGCTTTCGGTATCTGCGGTTCGGCATCAAACCTGATTCTCTACCGAAGAAGGGATAATATCGGCGAAACCTGCGGCCGGCGGTTGAACGCGAGTAAGCGCTTCGACTAAAACTAATTTGCACGGAATTCTGGGCGGCAGAAAGTTCCTCATGCCATTTTTATCACCCGTATGTTACAAAGATGGTCTGTCGGCGTAAAGAACCGGCGTATGGCCATGCGCAGCGCCGTATTTGTACCTTGCGAACGGATATGCGCCGGGATGACGGCCCCATATTCAACAGGGGAATTAACATGGGATCGTTCTACACAAACATTACACTTAAAGGGCCTCAGCAGGCTCAGGTATTTGCGTATTTGCTGGCCTCCAAGAGGTCGGCGGCCGTATCACCTACATTCAACGATCTCACGGTGGTGTATGATGAGGCGTCCGAATCGCTGGATGACAATGTAATCTTTGCGCTCGCCGAAGATCTGTCACGGCAATTCCATTGTCCGGCCTTGGCCCTTCTGAACCACGAGGACGGCGTGCTGTGGTATTTGTTGTACAAGGAAGGAGAAAAGCTCGACGAATACAGTTCCAGCCCCGACTATTTCGACGAAGGGGTCGGTGATGAGGTAGGCAGAGGCGGTGATCCTCAGGCCCTGTGCGCGGCCTTCAACTCGGAGCAAAAACCCAATAAAATTCGCGCCATCCTAGACCGCGAATATTTATTCGAAATAGACCGCCATAGCGAACTCACTCGAGCCTTGAACTTGACGGACTTAGCGGTTGGTATAGGGTTCAACTACCTTGCCGAACTCACCGAGGCGGATGTGCCCGGTGTATCTTTGATCAAACGAGTTTTACGTAATGATTCACCCGAGGGAGGCGGTTCTCCGACCGGTGAATGATTCCATGTACGCTTACCTACAGGAGGTTATATGAAAGCTTTTGTGTATTTGTGTGTCTTATGGGCCATGATCGCGGGATCGGTGTTTGCAGGCGATAACGGGTCGGGCCTCACTCCGGATAAGGCGTTGTCCATGCTGTCCCAAGGCAACGACCGTTTCGTGACCGGCGCGGTGCAACGTCCTCATCAAGATTTCCTGACGAGACAAGAGACCGCGGCCAAGGGACAGAAACCGTTCGCGGGCGTACTTTCCTGCGCTGACTCACGCGGCCCGGTCGAGATCCTTTTCGACACCGGCGTAGGCGACATTTTTACGGTGCGCGTTGCGGGGAACGTAGCCGGCGTGAATGAAACAGCCTCCATGGAATACGCAGCGGATCACCTACATATTCCCGTGTTGGTGGTTCTTGGCCATAGCCATTGCGGCGCAGTAACCGCGGCTGTGGAAGGCGGTGAAGCCCCCGGAAGTATTCCCTTTCTATTGAAGAACATTGTCCCCGCCGTTGAGACGGCGAAAAAAGAGAAAGCCAAGGCCGAGAAGCCCAAATTGGTGGATGAGGCCATTCGCGTAAACGTCTGGAACAATGTGGAAGCCCTACTCAAGAGCCCCATCATCTCCCAAAAGGTGAAGGACAAAAATCTGAGTGTTATCGGGGCGTATTATCACCTCGATACCGGAAAGGTGGAATGGCTGGGGCCGCATGCACATCAAGACAAGATACTCGCGGCCGTCGGTTCCAATAACGGCGCCGAATCGCAATCAAAGAACTAATCTCAGGAGGAGTGTTCTCAAACGAAAGCTTCTTTAAACCCGCAGAGATGCTGCCTGACGTCTAAGCGCAATCAAAGCAGTAATATCGGGGAGAACCCTTTGGAAGAAGACTTCTCTCCGATCCTCTGTCCAAGACCTTATCGTGGTCGACTCTCTTAAGGCGATCCTTCACTCTCTATCTTTGGCCGTCAAGGTCACGAAGACGTCTTCCAGGCTCGGCATTACCGTCTCGATAGCTCGCACATGGACGCCGACCTCTTCGAGTATACGTTGGGCGGGTTCCTTGGCGCTTTCCGCGTCCTTTACCACGGTATGCAATGCGGCGCCGAACACAGCTGTTTCCTCGAACTCGGCGTGAGCCTGCAATGTCTCCATGGCGAGCATGATGTTGTCACAGGTGATCTTCAACACGTCGTCCGTCATCCACTCGGTTTTCAGCTCACTGGGGGAGCCCAGGGCGATGATGCGGCCCCTGCTCATGAGGGCCAGCCTGTTGCAGTATTCGGCCTCTTCCATGTAGTGGGTGGAGACGAAGACGGTCACCCCCTGCCGCGCCATATCATGAATGAGTTCCCAGAAGCTGCGGCGGGACAAGGGGTCCACGCCCGAGGTCGGTTCATCGAGAAAGAGCATGGCAGGTTCGTGGATTACTGCGCTGCCCAGGGCTAGGCGCTGCTTCCATCCCAGCGGGAGATCACCGGTGAGCGAATCCCGTCTTTCGGTAAGCCCCGCCATTTCGAGAACCCAGTTGTCACGCTCGGCCTTGCGGCGGTAGGGCACACCGTAAACGGCGCCGAAAAAGTCCAGGTTCTCTTGAACCGTCAACTCTTCGTAAAGAGAAAACTTCTGAGACATGTACCCGATGTGCTTTTTCAGCTCCTCATACTCAGTGGACACATCCCAGCCCGAAACAACGGCCTTCCCCGAGGTCGGCGTAAGCAGCCCACAGAGTATCTTGATCGTGGTGGTCTTTCCTGCCCCATTTGGTCCTAGGAACCCGAATATTTCGCCCTTGTGCACACGAAAGGTAATGTGATCCACGGCCACGAATGAACCGAAGGTCCTGGTGAGATCCTTTACATCTACGGCGATTTCGTGGTCCATGACCCTCTTTCTATTGGCCGCTCCCACGCTACTCTGTGGGATGGGCCTCCGTGTCGGGCTTTTTCTCGTCCCGCTGAATCAGGTAGAGAAAAGCGTCCTCCATTGAGGGCTCTATCCTCTTGAAGGACTGCACTTCGATCCTTCGCCTTTCGAGTTCGGTTTTGACCCTTTCTGAGGCCTGATTGTCGGAAATCCGCAAATGAAGTCCTTCTCCAAAAATATTGGCGTCCTGGACTTCCGGGATTTTCTCGATCACGCTCTTTGCCGTAGAGGGGTCGGGTGTAATGAATTCCACAATCACACCCGGAGTCTTTGCCTTGAGTTCCTCGGGCTTGCCCAATTCCATGACCGAGCCGTTGTTCATGAGGGCCACTCGACCGGCGCGTTCCGCTTCGTCCAGATAGGCCGTAGTCACGAGAATGGAAATCCCTTCCTTCAGGAGATCATAGAGTATCTTCCAGAAATCGCGCCTGGACACCGGGTCCACGCCGTTCGTAGGCTCATCAAGGAGCAGAAGCTGCGGTTCATGAATGAGAGCGCACGCCAGACCCAGCTTCTGTTTCATTCCGCCGGAGAGCGCGCCCGCGGCTCTGTCCTTGAACGGGCCGAGCCTGCTGAAGCCGAAAAGCTTTTCTATCCGTGCGCTGCGCTCTTTCTTGGGGGTTTGAAAGAGATCCGCATAGAAGATAAGGTTTTCCATGACGGTTAAGTCTTGATACAGACCGAAACGTTGAGGCATGTAAGCCAAGCTCTCCTTGATGCCTTCGGGATCTTTGGTGATGGATACTCCGTTGATCCATGCGTCACCGGAGCTGGGTTCCAAAATGCCGGCCAGCATACGCATCGTGGTGGTCTTGCCCGCGCCGTCGGGACCTACTATCCCAAAGAGTTCGCCCCTGTTCACGTGAAAGGTGAGTTTGTCCACAGCGGCCAACGAACCGAATAAACGTGAAAGATCTTGGGTGACGATGATCGACTCGTTATTCATACCGACCTACGTGGGGCGGAGCGCCGTAATGAGGTATTAAGAAAAGACCGTCTTATTATGTACGCCGTCTAGCCGGTTGGATTGCTGAACAGCCTTGTACAACAGGTTTTCCGAGGCTTGTTCTCAGGCCCACCACTAAGATTTTGAATCCGTCAGGATGTATCCCTCGGCAGGCATGCCGATCTTGAGTTCCTGGTTCGGGTTCGGGATAGTTATCTTGACCCTGTAAACCTGTTTGACCCGTTCTTCCTTGGTCTGCACGTTCTTGGGTGTGAATTCCGCCCGTGAAGAGATAAAGGTGACAACGCCTGTGTAGACTTTGTCGGGATAGCTGTCCGTGGTGATTTCGGCCCGTTGACCGAGTTTGAGCTTGCCTAAATTTTCCTCGCCCACGTAGCCCTTTAGCCAGACCTCATCTATGGCTGCCACTGTCGCCACCGTAGCCCCCGGCAAAACGATCTCGCCCACCTCATTGGATTTGACCAGCACCACGGCCTGCACGGGACTCGTGAGCGTAGAATGGTCAATGTCGAGATTGATTCTCTTCAGTTCCCATTGCGCACGCTCCATCCGATGCTTGGCAGCGCGAATTTGCTGCTCCCTGGGGCCTTTCACGGCTTCACGGAGGCGTTGAGCGGCGTTGTTGTAGTCTTCAGTGGCCACCTTTAGGGCCGTAGTCTTCGCATCAAAGGTTGAACCTGAAATAGCGCCCTGCTTGAAAAGCGGAGCGTACCGGTCGTATTCATCCTGGGCGTTTTTCATGCGGCTTTCGGCGCTCAAGGCTATAGCGCGTAAGGCTTCGATTTCCTCGGGGCGGGTTCCTTCTTCAAGTTCATCGAGGGTAGCCTTGGCCGTGGCAAGTTCCGCTTCGGCCGCGCCTTTTTGGGCGAGAAGTGTATCCGTGTCCAGTGTGGATACTACCTGGTTCTCTTTTACTCGGTCGCCTTCTTCAACGGGCAGCGTTCTGATTTGTCCCGACAAGCGAAAGGATAGATCCACCTCCGTGGCTTCGATATTGCCGCTCACAAAGATGCGATTCTTCGGCTCAGGTCGAACGTGGATGTACTTCCAGTAAACAACGCCGGTGAACACGCTGAGGAAGACAAGTGCAATCACCACTTTACGAACCATGTATTTACCCCGTATCGATCTTCCCCTACTATCGGTTTTGCCGATGCGAGAGAACCGCCCGACGATAATACTACGCTCATGACCAGGAGGCGTCGGCGTTGTGAGGCGCCTACAATCCGAGTATCATGCAGTCCACCTTATTACCTACCACGGTGACGGGCGTTTGCGAAAGCCTTATGTCACTGCGGCAAAGCAAGCCCAATGGAGGATACGCCTATGACCTGGATTTGTGGATACTTCGGGCAGGAAGCCCCTGGACTTCTTTCCGGAATGGCCGCCCGTTTGTCCCATAGAAAGGCCATAGGCGCCCAAAGAGCGAACCTCATGTTGGGTGAAGGTCAGGTTTGCGAGATTGCCGTCGGGATTCCCCCTTGGTGGAAGCGCCGGTCTCCTCGCTGCGACTCCGTTGGGCAGGCGATGTACGGCTACTCGGGCGCTATCTTCAACCTCCCTGATCCCATGGTCGAGTTCATCCCCGAAATGCGCGGCTCCGCCGTGGACGCGTTGAGCACACTGGAGGGCGCATACGTCTTCGCCTTTGCCACGGAGCGCGAGTTCTATATGTCGAGAGATCACGCGGGCGTCAAGGCGGTCTATTGGACGCAACACAGCCAACGCTCGCTCTTTGCCTGCGAGATCAAGGCTCTTTTCGCTGACCCCTTGGTGGAGCGCTCGTTGCGCACAGCGGCCATACCCGAATACTTCACCTTCAGTTACGTTCCAGGCGAGAACACCATGTTCCGGAATATATACGAACTTCAGCCGGGATGCGTACTGAAGCTCTCCCGGGACGGCAGCGAGATTCTGAGGCATTTCCAGTTCGAGACGCTGGAATCGCTCACGGACGGCAGCCCTGCCGAAGCATACGGTGAAGAACTCAGAGGCCGGCTGGAAAGTTCGGTGGCTGAGGCGTGCGCGCTCACTGAAGAGCCGCCTGCGGTGTTCCTGTCCGGGGGGGTGGATTCCAGCGCAGTCCTTGCCGTCACCGCTCACCTTCTGCCGCACAAGCGCATCAAGACCTTCTCCATTCACTTTGGGGAGGACTATGCAAACGAGAACCAATTCGTCTCCATGATGGTGGATCGCTATAATACGGATCACACCTGGCTTGAGGTGCGGCCTTGCGACTTCCTCGAGAGAATTCCCCATATATTCTGGTGTTTAGATGACCCCATTGGCGATCCCATCACCGTGCCGAATTTTCTCATCTCCGAAGCCGCGTCCCGTGAGGTGGCCACGGTCCTGAACGGAGAAGGAGGTGACCCCTGCTTCGGCGGACCCAAGAACATCCCAATGATGCTGACTCAACTCTATGGGCCGACAGACCAAAGCCATGACTGGCTGGAGCGTGAGTGTCTCGCATCCTACAGAAAATGCTTTCAAAACCTCGAAGACCTTTTTGATCCCGCGGTCCTACGGGAAACGGGCGGTGTGGACGCCCTCACTGCGGTGATAACGCCGTTCCTCACGGCTGACAAGCCCCGCTCTTTCCTGAACAAGCTCATGGCCATGAACATTCGGCTCAAGGGCGCCAATCTCATCCTGGTCAAGGTGGATAAGATGACCTCAGCGAATGGGTTACTTGCCTTGCCTCCCTTGTTCTCAAAGTCTGTTATTGAGTTCTCCATGCAATGCCCTCCGACGCACAAGCTGACGGGCTCAACGGAAAAGAGCGTGCTCAAGCATGCGGTAGCCGATATTGTGCCCTCGCCTATCATTGAAAGATCCAAGTCCGGCATGATGACGCCCGTGCGATTTTGGTTCCGCGACGAGATGGCGGCGTATGCAAAACGGGTGCTTTCACGAAAACGCCTCAAGCGGCTAGGATTTTTCAATGTGGATTACGTAAGACGTCTGCTGAAATATGACCTTGAGGATGCCGCCGGTTCACGCTACGGCCTGAAGCTCTGGATGCTCATGACTTTTGTGATCTGGCATGAGCGCATGATCGAGAGCTCCGGCGCCCTTTGGGAAGACTTGCCTACTTCTAAGTCGATCGGATCGCGATTGAAGCTCTCTCGATTCGCCGGCGGCCGCCTGTGGAAGAGATAGTGGAGCGAAACAGTTGACGGAAGTTTCTTGTTGGTCCTTTGCCGCAAAACACCCGGCGGCGTTATGCTTTATACTATTACGAACGTGTCGTGGTCGTGAATTTATCCGCTAATTCCCGGAAGAAGATCGAACTATGCAATGTTACGAATGTGCGAAAGAAACGGAAGAATTCCTTGTATGGGAGCGCATCAACGGTCCGTGGTGGGCGAAATTCTTCGGCCCTGCCAGCAAACCCTTTTGTCGTGAGCACTTAATTCAGCGCTTTCGCGAATGTTTTGTCTCTCATGGAGGTCAAAAGGCGGTGATAATCCATCCGAATCTTGAGGAGAAACACGGCAATTATCAATACGTGTATACGCCGGTCGCCGACTTGCGTATGTTCGCACGAAGAGACCCCGTAGCGCAACAGGTTCTTGAACGGACGGAGGGCTGGCTGGCGGCGATTCACGGGCCGTGCGTCAAGTGTTCGTTCAAAGGGGAAGTCGCATATTTCGACCGCTCTCAGGTGCAGTGGAAAGAAGTCAAAGGCTTTCTAGGCCGGAAGTTCGATTACCCCGTAGTGCATGAAGTGACCGCCGCGCCGGACATCTTGTGCAGAAAATGCGCCTTTGAACACATAGAGAAGTCCTTACGTTCTACGGAGACGGGATTTGAAGACGGCGTAATCTGCCCGTCCCCAGACCACGAAGGCATTTATACCACCATCGAGGTGTAGGTAAAGGGGTCACTCGATTCGGGCTGGGCTGTAGCAGTTACGACAAGGGGGAGACTCACCCTTACGCTCGCTCCATCGTCATCTCAGATGGTCGGATTCGTCCTGGTGACCGGTTGCTCGCGAGCCGGCGCAAGCGTCAGCCGAAGCCGCCGGACGAGTCCGTTCCCTTTTTCGCTGCTTGGGCTGCAAGTAGCTCCGGACTCATGAACATCAACCCCGCTACTATCGCTGTTCCCAGAATACCAATCATGGCGGCCGGCGCCACAAAGTCCACAGGAAATTTCATCCCTTGATTGATCTTTTCCTCCGCCGTCGCGTCCGCAGGGGCCGCTGAAGACCCACCCCGAGTGGGAATCCAAATGGGATCTTTCACGTTCTTTACGTCTTCGGCGGACAAACCAAGGTCCGTGATCTTTCTGTCCCCGAGATTCCATGTAGGATCAGTCTCGATCTTCTCCTTGAGTCGTAGCCCGTCACGGGAGGCGTCGTGCAATATAAAGATCTTCAGATCGGGATTCTTCTGAAGAAAAGTCCGGCACGCCTTGAACACATGTTCAGGGTACTTGGATGCGCTCACGATCACGGTCTTCGTCTCAAAATGAAACTTGTTCCCCACAAGCATATCCACCATGTCGTCCGTCTGGACGATGAGCATACGTTCCGGGGCATAATTGAAGAGTTCCTGCTTGAGATCCTCGCGTGTCCAGTCCTTTTTGAACCTGTGCCCGTCCGCCAAAGTAGTGAGTGGATGTATTCGCCGATACTCGTTAATCGCCGGCACGAGAGTGTCATGCTTCGGCACGGGTTTTCGACGTAAGGTGAGGAACACGATGGGCGCGCCGATTAGGAGAGGTACCACCGCCGCCCCGGGAGAATGGCCTACCCAAAGAAACACCGCTGATATGCAGAGGGCAATGGCCACAAAAACCGCGCCCGCTCGTATTTTATAACTTTTTTTCTTGCTAACCAGCTTATAGAGGGCGGCATAGAGCTGGTTATTCGTAAACAAGCGTTTACCGTCGCCTGAAAGTTTAGAAATCACCGACTGCATGGCCTTATTGGAAATATAGGGCTCATGCGATGGATCCAAGGCGAACTTGTATCCGCACTTACATACAACGCCTGTGCTATACTTGGTTTTCTCGCTGCAAAGCGGGCACTTCATAGGAATTCCTCTCGGACCAAAAAAGTGGAATGGCTAAAGAGATCAGCACTATTCCGATATTGGCCGCTACTTTGACATGGATATTCGGCGCAAGTTCGCCATACACGTACGCAGGGACGCCGAGAACCACTGCGACAAGAATTCCCCAGAACACTCCGTTTGCCGTCATGGACGTGGAGAACAGTGTCAGGAGCGTCGGCGCCAGTGTAGCCGAACGCAATGTGCCGTAAAAGAGAAATAGCCCCAGAATAGTCACGCCCGGTATGTAGGCGACAAACACCGCCGTAAGCGCCACTCCTAGCACCGCATACCGAGACGCGCGCAGGGTTCGTGTGTCGTCCGCATTGGGACGCACATAGCGTTTGTAAACATCCACCGCAATCAGTGAGCCGCCGGCGCACAGGGCCGAATCACCCGTTGCGCTGAGACCGGACAGCACCATCACCACGAAAAGCGCTATGCCCCACCACGGCAAGAGCGTGCGGATCACATCAGGTCCCACCTGCTGAACAGGGACGAACCCGGCTGCGACTCCGGCTGCGTTCAAGGCGTTTCCCGCGGCAACGAAGCCGAGAAGGCTCATGCTCAAAGGTACAAACACAAACAGGACAGCGCCCAAAAGATATCCCTTTACCACTGCCCCCTGCCGAAAGGCGTACGCGCGTTGCCAGAACTTTTGGTCACCGATGGGACCGGATATGAGCCCGATCGTCACCGTAATCCCAAATGTATAGGCGATATCGGGGCCGAAAATGTTCCCATATGCTCCTGAGGCCCCGGCAAATCCACGGGTGAGGTTTTCCAAGCCGCCGCCGTTGAAAATAGCAGCCGGTACAAGAACGAGCATGCACAGATATACGAACGCAAGCTGGCACACATGGGCGCGAATGGACGAACGGAGTCCGTCTATCAGCGAGTACGAGGCAGCGGTCGCAGTTAGAAGCGCCACCCCTACTTTGTACGGCAATCCGCACACCGCTGAGAGCATCGACGCCCCCGCAATCAACTGTACGGCCAGCGAGCACACCTGAAGACTAAGGAAGCAGAAGAGATATATTACGTGCGTCTTTGTATCGAAACGTCGCGCAATGTATTCGGGCGCGGTATGTCCCTCGGGAAAGAGCCGCCGTATGCGGGCTGCAGGCACGGCGAAGAGCGCCAAGCACAAGGCGTTGGGCACGATAAACCACATCACCCCCGGCAAACCCTGCTGAAACGCTTTTTGGGCGGCAATAAAGAACGACGGCGACCAAATCCAGGCTGCGGCGACTCCCATGCCGCCCGCGACCATGCCCACGGACCTGCCGGACACCAAGAACTGGTCCAGCCCACGGGAACCCCTGTGAAACATCGTCACACCGAGCATTACCGTCACAAACCCGACGAGCAGGAGAACGCCTTCGAGCATATTCATGGACTACAGTCCCCTAACTTGGTTCACCGAGCTGGGATCGCGTCTGTGGTTACTGAGCCGGCGCAAACCCGGTGTAGCGGCGCCGAAACAGCATAAAGAAGCAATGTGAGAAATTTGTGAAAACAGCGAGCACATGTATACCATAGTTGCCTCAGGGTCCGGCGACTTTGCGCGTGTGCTCTGAAGACTATGGTTCAAAAAACGGACTTTTTAGGTTAAAATGTGTCGGCTGAAGTATTTTCTGGAACAGGCGCCTTATGTCCCACAATGAACGGACTCCATCGTATGACTTTGCTCCGGATTTGTATGAAACCATCCTCGGTAAACTCAAGGAAGGTGTGGTGGGGGTCGGTCCCACGGGGAGCATCATTTACTGGAATCACGGCGCCGAAATCATCACCGGATTCGAGTCCTCAGAGATGTTGGGGACACAATGCGGGCAGCGCACTCATCATTGCCTTACCGACGGCGGAGAGCCTTTATGCCGTGCGCATACATGTCCTATGCGCGAGGCGTTAAGGGGCCTCGAATCGGAATGTAAGGTCTACATAAAGCATAAGCTGGGCTTTTACACACCCATCACTCTTCATACATTTCCTTTTCGCAATCCTGTAGGCAAGGTTATAGGCGCAGGTCAGGTTTTCACCAACGACAAACCCGTTCATGACGCCCTTCTCTTCATGGAAGAAGCTCACAAAATGGCCTTGAGAGACACACTCACGGGCTTGGGAAATCGGGCTTACGGAGAAATTCACATACAGCGAAGCCTCCTTGAAATGGATCGCTACAGGATCCCCTTCGCCGTTTTCTTCATCGAC
Source organism: Desulfomonilales bacterium (assembly GCA_038205805.1). Classification (GTDB taxonomy): domain Bacteria; phylum Desulfobacterota; class Desulfomonilia; order Desulfomonilales; family Desulfomonilaceae; genus JBBSBY01. The sequence goes on along the minus strand of JBBRBO010000026.1, from coordinate 7,006 downwards.
ATCGACCACTTCAAGAAGGTGAACGACACCTACGGTCATGAGACCGGCGACGTGGCGCTCAAGGCCGTCGGTGATATCTTGCGCAGAGGGCTCAGAACATCTGATGTGGTCACACGGTGGGGCGGGGAAGAATTCGTATGCATTATACTTCACGTACAAGAGGAGCAGCTTGCGCATATCGGTGAAAAGCTTAGATCACTCGTCGAAAACACGTGCATCATAACACCTCAAGGTTCGTGCAGTGTGACGATCTCAATCGGCGCTACCGTGGCACGATCTGAAGACGACATCGAAACCCTTGTAAAGCGCGCCGACACTCTCATGTACGCAAGTAAGCAAAACGGTCGGAACTTTGTTTCCACGGACCTCGACAACCCTGCGTTGAAACCCGCCTGACACGAATGGCTACACAAAGCAGTCGCAATCATGCACCTAACGAAGAGGCAACCGTTCACCAGGAATCGTACAACTATTTGTATTTACGAATGGTGAAAGCCGGAGGGGAGACTCATCTCCCCTCCGGCTTTCACCGGGCGCAGAGCCGCCACAAGCCCGGTGAACGATTAACTTCGCAGCAACATGCCGTGGACGCTCAAACCTGCCCCGAAGGCCAGCGCCATAATCCATGAGTCCGGCTGCAAACCCGTTTTCATCTCCTCACGCCACACAAACCACATGGTTGGTGAAGACATGTTGCCGTAGTCTCGTAACACCGAGCGCACGGCGTGAAGCTTTTCCTCTGGGAGATCCAGGGTCCGCTTAACCGCGTCGATGACGCTTTGTCCGCCGGGGTGCAGCACCCAATGCGCTATGTCGGCGACACGGAGGTTTGCGGCTTCCAGCAGCTCGTGTGTGAGCCGTCCAACTTCAGGCGCCAATCTCTTGGGCAATGAAGACGTCAACTGGTTGTGAAGGTCGCCATCCTTGTAGATGTATCGGATGTGCTCCCGCAGCTCCGGAAATAACAAGCTGCCGTGATAGACGATGGCGGGTCCAGTCCCGTTTCGCGTCAACACAGCCGCAGCCGCGCCATCCCCGAAAATCGCGTTCGAGAGCAGCAATCCTGAATCATTGTCCATCTGGAGGGTAGCGGAACAGATCTCCACCGCCACGCTCAGGACCGCCCCGGCAGGTTCGGCCCCAAGCAGACCCGCGGCAAGCTGGACATTGGGGATTGCGCCGCCGCATCCCGCGCCCACGAGGTCGAAGCACGGTACGCGTCGGTCCAACCCCAGCGCCTCATGTACGTATGTGGACACTCCCGGGCAGATATACCCCGTGCATGTATTCACCAACAGCGCGCTCACATCGCTAACGCAAAGCTCGGCCAAACCCAACGCCTCGCGAGCCGCAGCCACGGAGAGATCCACCGCCCATTTAGAAAATCGACGGATGCGCGCATCTCGGCTTTCGTTCACGAGTTCAGCGGGGTCGTCTATGGCAAAATGCCGTTTCTCTATGCTCGGGTGCGCCAGAAGCCGTTCCAGCAAGGTGAGGCTGCGCGAGCTGAGACGAGAGGCGTAGCGCTCGTTCATCCATGCGAAGCCTTCAGCTTGGTTGGCGCAAAAATTGGGCACAGCCGTCCCCACAGCCGCAATACGAATGGGGCGCTTGTTCATGGATACAGCCTAAGAAGACGGAGGACCCGCCTGATGGAACGCGTGTATTGCCAAAGGGGCGATTTCAGCCCCAATGCCGTTGAGAGAGATATTACTTGCTGCAAGAGGACACGCGGTAGGGCGTCGCCCGTGATGAAGTGTAAGTTCGACTTGGCCGCCTCTCGCATTTCCGTGAGCATTTCCTGGAGGTCTACGCCCGGGGACACATAAAAGGCGGGATCCAGCATAGCGTCGGGATCCACCGTGAGCACGCCTTGTTCACGAGCGATCTTTTCGATGGGAGCGCCGGGATACACGCGGATACCCACGTTAAAGAACGCCACATCTTTCGGTCCCAGTTGCGTGGCTGCGAACTCGATGGTTTCACGAACCGTGTCGATAGTTTCGCCGGGACCGCCCATCATGAAGATCCAGCAGCACGGGACATTGTGCCGACGCATGACTTGGGCAGCGGCCTTGACCCGTTCAACGGTGAATCCTTTGCCGAGCCCGGTCAGCACGAGGTCACTTGCGCTTTCGGCAGTGATGCCCACACCCGCAAAACCGGCGGTTTCCATGAGAGCGATGAGTTGGTCATCCACGAAGGCCGGACTGAGTTCAAGGCTAAGAAAGCGCGCATTTACCCGAGCCTTGGATAGCTCCGAGCAGATGCCGACGGCGTGTTCGTACGGCGAGTTGAACACATTATCGACGAACTCAATGTCTTTGAAGCCTTTTTCCACAAAGAACTGAGCCGCTTTGGCGACGTGGGCGGGCTCCGCCAATGTGTAGGACGTGCCTTCGGATAGGTTGTACGTACAGTAGACGCACTTAAAAGGGCAGCCTTTCTTGGTTTGGAGGGGCGCCGCCGTGTTCATTTTCGTATACGGGATCACATCCAGTCGGCGCCAAAAGTTTGGCGCGTAAGGCTCCATGTCCCACGTGGAAGGAGGATTTGCCCGAATGATTCGGCCGTTGCGCTCAATACGATCGGAGGAGAATACCGGCTCACGCCCCTGGATGATATGGCTCAACAACTGTGGTAAGGCTTCCTCACCAGGCCCGGAAACCAGCCAGTCAACGCCCGTGGCTGCCAGGAGCTGCCTAGGCATCACTCCGGCGGCGGCGCCGCCTAGTATGACCGGCGCTGCACATTGATCCTTCACTGCGCGAGTAATCTCCGCCAGACCCTTGTAATAGACCTCGGGTTTGCTGATGTCGTTGTTGTCGATGTTCCGCAGGGAAATACCCACGGCGTCGGGTTTATGGAGACTGATTTCCTCCTGAATGGCCTTGATGTGATTTTTTTGGAAGGTCAGGTCCACAAAATCAACGTTCCAGCCGGCTTTTTCCGCTGCTTCGGCCACGATACACGCGCCGTACGGGAAAACAGGCATCGGCTGCCTACAGGTATTCGCATTTATTATGAGAAGATTCATTGTCGGCTCCACGATATAATTGAGAAGCGGGTTCATTTTGAAAAAGCAATTTAATGACCGGAACTAATTAAACTTGAGTAAACTATACATGAATTTAAAAATATCGGCATGATCTTTGTTGACGACTGTCCTGAATCTTTACACACGCAGGGCGGCGAAGCCAAACCAGGAGCGTAGGGCGCCCGTTCCTCTCGTCCCCTAGTGAGACGCTCCACGCGGTGAAGAGTTTCCAGCCTTCACGAATCCTCCTCACCCGTCTCGCATCATAAGGGAAGAAGAATAGCGCCGGCTTCGTCGGCGTCGCTTATTTTGGGGGTTATACGATGAACACGTTATATATAGCGCTAATGATAGTATTTGCGGCCACGCTGATGGTAGTGGGCTCCTCCCACACGTCCTATGCGGCCACGGACAACGTGGTCGGTATCACATCAGGAGTTCATAACGCATCGGTCAGTCTGGTGTATGGCCGTCATGGTAGTGGGCGAGGACAAGGGTGGCGAGGCGGAAATAGAGGTTATTGGAGAGGAGGATACGGCTATCCCCGTTACGGCGGCTATTACGGCGGCTACTCTCCTTATTATGGGAATTCTTACAATAGTTATGGGAATTCCGGAACCTGCGTCTGGACCGGTTACAACTATAATTGTTACAATTTCTGACCAATACGGTTCGCCGGCTTTGTCATACCATTAGTTCCGGTGAACGACTTCTTCCGATCGGCTACGACAACTGATAAGATCCCGGAACGAAATTAACGGTTCCGGGATTTTAATTTCAGGGCATCGTCACATCTTCCGGCGCTTTTCCCAACCCTGCCATCGTATTGATCCTAAATCTCATACAGATGCGCCGTCAAAAAAAGTATTATTTGCGGAGCTTTGAATACAGGTTCCTCCCGATAGTAATTTATGATTCGGCATTGGTATAAGAACGCTGTTTTCAAGCTTTACAAAAGGTTGTTTGGGGAGCCGCCAAGCACAAATTGAAGAGAAGGAGACGAATACGTGTATCTTCACCTGTACACTCAGCGCCGCGTACGCGCTGTACTGTAGTAAGGCTCGATTCTCCTAGCGGGCGCCTTTTTACAGCCGAAAGTGCTCCATTATGGAGCACTATTTACACCTTAGTAAGACCAAGTTTAGCGCTCTATATATCACTAGGGAGGGCTTTTTACGTATTGATTGACAACGCTGATTTACCATTCTATATTAGTAATTAGTCGCTTGGGGATCTTATCCAAACACAACAATTTTGGCAGACATTCGCATTAATAACCGATTAAACAGTTTCGGGTTCTCCGAGAGATTCCAAGGTTGAAGCGTGGCCAATCAGGTCGCATGCTGATTCCTCAAAGCGGGTAAGAGTGATTAGATTCGGTCTTTTAAAAGTCAATTCGGGACACAGACGCCAACATACAGCTCAAGGCCATTTCAGGGTGCGCAAGGTAGCGGCTCAGATAACCCTCCCCCACTTACTCCCCTAAGGTTAGGAAAAACAAGCGGAAAGCCCATTTCCGCTCTTGGAGGGGAGATTGAGAGCCATTCTTTTTTCAAACAGGTTCTCCCCTCTATTTCTCGTTTGAATATGTAGTGGTATCACCATCATGCTCGGAACGGCTCAGCGGCTTGTCTGAAAAGTGAATCAGCGCTACACTGTCGGCGAAAGCACGTACCTCAAAAATTTCACGAGATAATTCTGTATCAAGGAGCGGGGCTCCACACGCGGGACCATCTTGACTCTCCGTAAACTAAAATGGATTGCCCGGACGAGCGACGAAGCTCTGACGGGGTTTGTTGACGCTGGCTGCTTTCGCCGTATGCGCACACACGAGGAGACACGTCCTTGGACGCCGGAATCTACAACAACATAGATGAGATTATCGAGGCCCTTCACCAGAGCGGAAGCATTGACGATGAAGGTTTGCTCCTTCTGCAAGACGCGCGACATTTCATCGCAGATAAGCTGGCGCAGGAGCACGCAAAGGAGATCAAGAAAGGCACACCACCGGCTCACCGCACCACGGCAATCGACGCCATTGCCGACATGAAGCTCTCCGGCCCTTCAGGACTGCTCGATGAGCCGCAAATCGTGAAATGTCTCGCACAGCGTTTGGGCTATCCCTTTATGAGATTGGATTCCCTCGAGTTGGATGCCGATTTCGTCACCCGAACCCTTCCGCAAAAGTTCTCGGACCGATCCTTACTCATTCCACTCGAGGAGCAGGACGGCAAGCTGAAACTGGCGGTCTTCAATCCCTTTCAACGTGAAATTCTTGATGATGTCTCTCGGGTGACGGGAAAACAACTTGAGCTGGTCATTGCCCCCAAGTCGGACATCCTGAAGATCATCCTCGAATTCCACGGCTTTAAGGGTTCGATTAAAGCCGCGGCGGAAAAGCACAAAAAGCACTTCGCCGAGCTATCCAACCTGGAACGCTTGGCCGAGGTCAAGAGCCTCGAAGAGATCTCTCACACTGATCGGAACATCACCACCGCAGTAGACGCCATGTTTAGGCGGTCGCTATCGCAACGTGCGAGCGATATTCACCTGGAGCCCAAACGCAACAAGAGCCTCATCCGCATGAGAATCGACGGAATTCTGCATGACATCGACTGGATCCCGGGACCGCTGCATGGCGCATTCATTAACCGCATCAAAGGCATGGCGAACATGGATATCGCCGAGAAGCGCCGACCTCAGGACGGACGCATTAAGCTCAGCACCCGCACCAAGGAAGTCGAGGTGCGCATCTCCACAGTGCCTACAGCTTTCGGCGAAAAGGCTGTTTGCCGCCTCCAAGACCCTGATTTGCTGTTCATGGATCTCAAGGGTATAGGCTTTACCCCCACGGACCTGACGCTCTTCGAGCACTTTATATCACGGCCATACGGCATTATTCTGGTTACTGGGCCGACCGGGTCGGGTAAGACCACCACCTTGTATTCGGCGCTCAGAGTGCTTTCCACATCGGATCAAAACGTAACCACCATCGAAGACCCCATCGAAATGGTGTCCGAGCGGTTCAACCAAATCGGGGTGAATCCTGCGGTCAGCATGCTGCACAACCCCGAGGAACGAATGACATTCGGCCCGCTCATGAGGCATGTCATGCGCCAGGACCCGGACATCATAATGATCGGCGAGATTCGTGACGAAGAGACGGCGCAGCTCGCCATCCAAGCCGCGATGACCGGGCACTTGGTGTTCTCCACCGTTCACACCAACGACGCCCTGAGCGCGGTCGGCCGAATGCTCGATCTCCAGGCCCCGAGCTTTCTCCTGGCCCAGACGCTTACGGGTCTTCTGGCGCAAAGGCTTATGCGAAAAATTTGTCTCAATTGTAAGGAAGATTACACTATAAGTCTGAAGGATCTCAATAAAATGGGATTTAATCTGGAAGGCCCGGAATCCTTAAACCTGCGGCGAGGGCGGGGTTGTTTTCAGTGCAGAGACACGGGATACTATGGACGAGAAAGCGTCTATGAAGTGATCGCCGTGGATGATGACTTAAGTAAGCTCATCGTGGAGCGCCCGGATGTTCATGTGCTCAAGGAGATGACTCGGAAGAAAAAATATAGCGTCCTCTGGGAAAACGCCGTGCGAAAGATGATTCAGTTAATAACGACCCCGGAAGAGGTCCTGCGTGTGGCTCAACCTGATCCGCAGTTCAATGAGCCCATACATTTGCGAACTCCGCAAAAGGGGCTGATGCAGGTATGATCGCTTAAGCGCCCCCTGGAGGCTTGGAGCACACACCCGGTGTGCCACGTTCACCGGCGTTTACGTAAGCGCATGGTACCGGGTGCGGTGAACAATTACCTAAGGAGCGCTCATGGAACCGACCGAAGCTACATTTTACAACGAGGTGTCATTGTGCAAACTGGTGGCCTATGAGTTTTGATTGGCAGCGGCTCAGATATATGTTCGAAGGTCGATCGTACCTCCTGAACCTTCTTCTCTTCATCC
>JBBRBO010000025.1:0-35838 GCA_038205805.1 Desulfomonilales bacterium | reverse complement strand
GCCGCGCTTCCTCTATCTTCTGATCCATCCGAGACCTCCTTGCTTGAACTTGTACTGGATATACAAAGCAAAGCATATGTGGTCTCGGAGAACAAGTCACATTTGCAACCACTTATCAAAAATCAAAAAGCGCGGCACCCTACTAAAAGGGTTTTATTTGGAACAAGGTTTCTAAGCGTCTACTTATCAATATAGATAATAGGCTCTAAGTCGTCAAGCAACAACGTAAAAAACCATCTAAAGTGAGATATAGATTGCTAAAAACGTGATTACTAAAGTGTAACTTTGTACTATATAGAGTACTGTAAACAGTACTCTATATAGTACCAATAAAGGTCCGAAAAAGGTACGTGACGGAGCGCGTACGCGGTTCCGATCATGCCTGTGAATATACACGCATGGGTCTCCTCCGTTTAATTTGCACTCGGCGACTAGGTGGACCAATGTATGTAAAGCTTTGAAACAGCGTTCTCGTACGAACGCCGTATACAATAAGTAAGCTTCGGAAAAATCCGCTCAGCAATAGAAGCTCCACAGATAATTTTTTTGAAAACACATCGGTATCAGCACGCGAATTACATGTTTGACCACTGTTGGGGTTGAGTTTCCGACGGGTATTGTCCCATCCATTCCACCTGCCCGGTGGCGAGGTCGTAAAAGGCTGCCATAATGACAAGCTTGCCGTCGTTTACGGCGGTATTCACGATGCCGTTGTTCTGATACAAGTCCTCAGCCTGACACCAAACGTTGGCGCGAGCCACTTCGTCGGCGAGCTCCTTGCCGGTTAGATTCGGATTGTCCGCCTTAGTTTTCCTCACAGCCGGCATGATCTTGCCCAGCAATTCGTTAATATGCACGGAATGCCGGCCGCCACCGAGCGCTGCCTGAACGGCCCCGCAAGATGAATGCCCCAATATTACGAGGAGCGGAATACCCAAATGCTCAACCGCATATTCTATTGACGCCGTACCCATATCTCCGACGACATTCCCAGCCAATCTGATTGTGAATATGTCGCCTACTCCTCTATCAAAAATTGCCGATACGGGTTTTCGGGAATCGGAACAGCCCAAAATTGTTGCGAACGGACTTTGTCCTTCTTCGCTGGTATATGTTCTACGCGCATGATCGCGATGGGGGTTTTCCGTCTGATCTTTGGAGAATCTCTCGTTGCCTTTCTGGAGGATTTCCAATGCCTCCTCCGATGTCACAATTTTTTTTATCAAGTCCCGTCTCCTTCGCTCTGAATTTCTTGAGGGTACCGAAGCGGTGTACAACACACTTGGGCATCTTCGATGAACTCGTCGGGTTTTTTCTCGTTGTTGAGTACCCGTCGTCCGTGTGGTAGATACTATCGTAATGAAATTGCGTCCCAACCGATCGAACACGGGGCCGTATATGCGCCTGCTCTTGTCAATCATCCCTATAGCGTTGTTGATCGGCCTTTGTCTCCCCGACGCCGCCACGGCCGAGAAGCTGCAAATTGTTGCGGAGTTAACGGCAGGTCCCGGCGCCATTACCGTAACCCCGCAGAACCGCATCATTATTAGTTTGCACCTATTTCATTCGCCCAAGGATCGCGTGGTTGAACTTACACGTGACGGCAAACTCATTCCCTTCCCCAACGTGAGTTGGAACAGCCCCTCAAAAGGCGCAGAGTCTTTCGATTCCGTCCTCGGCGTCCAATCCGATGCGAACGGTGTCGTTTGGATGCTCGACAACGGCATTCGAGGCGGATCGCTTCCCAAAATCGTAGGGTGGGATTCCGTCAACAACCGCCTTGCCCGAGTGATTCATCTGAAACCACCGGTGGTGCCTTCTGAACATGTTTTCCCAGATGATGCCTTTTTCAACGACCTCGCAGTCGATCTTACTCACAACGCAATCTACATTTCTCACAGCTCTGGTGTTCAAGGTTCCGCTATAATCGTGGTAAATCTCGCTACCGGAGACGCCAAACGATCGCTTCAGGGTCATGCAAGCGTCATTCCGGAAAGTGGAGATCTGACCATGAACGGCCGTGCCCTTGATTTCACCTTGCCGGACGCAGGTAGGCTCAGGATGCTTATCGGCGTTAATCCCATTGCATTGGACGCTGCGAACGAGTGGTTGTACTATGGAACAAAGACCGGCAAACATATGTACCGTATTCGAACGTTGGACCTACTCGACGCCGAATTAACCGACGAGCAACTTGCCGAGCGAGTCGAACTCTACAGTGCCAAGCCTGTGTGCGACGGAATTTCCCTCGACAACGCCGGAAATATCTATGTGACCGATCTCCAAGCGCATGCTGTTGGAGTAATCAAGGCGGATCGCAGTTATTCGATATTGGTAACCGACCCGCGTGTATCATGGCCCGAATCATTCAGCTTCGGCCCTGATGGTTACTTGTATTTCGTCGCAAGTCAGTTACACCTATCGGCTCCGCTCAATAGCGGTGTGAACGCCGCTCGACCACCTTTTTTTGTGTTTCGCATAAAGCCGCTTGCGCCTGGAGTGCCGGGAAGGTAGCGCATTTTACAACGGAGTGGTGATTTGAGACGGCCCTGCTCTGCGTGAACCGTTACACTTCCCTCGTTCCGTTGAGCCTCGTGTACAGAGAGCCGCTATTCTGTATCGGGCCTTCTCGCCTTAAGCGCCGCTTCTTCTATCTTGTTCACAAGGTCTTCCAAGTCACAGGGCTTTGTAAGATAATCGAAGGCGCCGTACTGTACCCCTTCACGGGCCGCTTGTTCGGAACCATGTCCGGTCAGCATGATAACTTCCATCTTCGGCGCCATTTTCTTGAAGACTCTGAGGACCTCGATGCCGTCCGCATCCTCCATTTTCAAATCCAACACCGCTACATCGAAGTCCTCTTTACGAACGGCCTGAATCCCCTCCACGCCGCCGAAGGTTGCGGTCACTTGAAAATTCCTTTTGGTGAGTCGCTTGGTCAAGATCTTCACATACGCAACTTCATCATCTACCAACAACAGCTTAATGCGATTACCCTGCTCAGAATCTTGTGTAGTCATGTCCATCCTCATCAGGTACTTTCAAGAGGCCCTTACGGCTGTGCGAAAGATTTTCTTTCCAGTTACTCATGGAGTCAACGGCTTACTCGGTAGAGGAATTTGAATGCGGAACGTAGTGCCTATGTCTACGGCGCTGCTCACGCTGATCTTTCCTCCCATTTTTGTAATGATTCCGTAACATATCGACAAACCCAGTCCGGTTCCCTTTCCGACGGGTTTGGTCGTGAAAAACGGATCAAAGATTCTCTGGAGATAGGCTTCCGGAATACCCGGTCCATTATCGGCGACCTCCACAAGGATATGATCGTCTCGTACGGATGTATTGACCTGGACGGTTCCTCCTCCTCCATCGATGGCGTCCATACTGTTGTTGATGAGATTCATAAGCACCTGCTGCATTTCGGTGGGAGAAACGTGAACCTGCGGCAGCTCCTTGTCGAGATTCATGTCGATTTTTACGGTCGCGTAGCGTGCCCGTTGTTGACATAGGTCAACCACCTCTTGGATGAGGTCGTTTAACTGGACGTCCGTGGGTCGAGGGTCCGTCTTGCGAGCGAAACTCAGGAGCTTATGGGTAATCTCTTTGCAGCGGACCCCCTGAATCCGGATCTGCTTAAGCGACTGCTTGAATTCATCGAGATTATTGGATTGTTTAAGGTCCTCTTCTTCGAGCAGGTCCTGTATCCAGCCGGCTTCCTCCACCATGACCGCGACCGGATTGTTGATCTCATGAGCGATACCTGCGGCCAATTCTCCGACGGAAGCCAATTTGCCGGCTTCTATGAACCGCTCATTGAGCATTTCTTTCTCGCGATCGGCCCTCACGATGCGCTTAACGACGCTTCTGCTGAGAATCACCGCAACAATCGCTATAAATATGACGCCAAGTAAGAAGATGCCTAAGGCCACCGTTCGGGCGGTGTACAGAGCTGAATAGGCGTCCTGGGCGCTCTGTCGGCCGGCGAGTACCCAGTCGCCGCCTTTGAGCCGCGACATAACGTAAATCATGTCGGACCCGGAAGCGTCGGGAAGTTCGAGAAAAAATACATCGTCTCCTGTTTTTGCAGTGGAATGCAAAAAGGTGGAGTAGGGCTCTGCTGTCGGCACGATCTGGGCATCAGGTTTGGTCTGAAATTCGCCCTTCGTATTGAGAATGAATGCAAATCCGGTAGATCCTATGCGAAGATTTTCCACCAGGGATTTGAACGAATCGAAGTCCACAGTGGCCCTGAGCAGCCATTGTCTTCCGTTATACTCCTGTCTGACCGAAACGATGAAGTGAGGCAAACCTCGCAGGCCCGGAAAGACGTCACTGATGTATGTTGGAGCCTCCATAGCCTCTTTAAACCAGGGAGCTTGTGAATAATCGGCTTGCTTGAGCTGAAAGGGGCCGGCATACGCAACCTGAACTCCTTGATCGTCTATAAGCCCCAAATCCGTGAAGGAGCTTCCGTAGGAGTCTTGGAGTATTCTCAGACGCTCTTTTAAAAACGCTTCGTCACCAAGCTGTTCAGGCGTATATGAGTCGGCGAGCGCACGTATATCCGCAAGTTTCTCGTTGAGGAATGTGTCGATATTTTGCCTGTGTTTCTTTATTAAGACCTTCAGGTGGTCTTGCACTTTTTCCTGATAAGACACTTGAAAGAAGTAACGGATAGTGCCTGAAATCAGCACCAGCGGTATTATGGAAACAACTACTATGATCAGCACTATTCGTCTGGTAAGAGCTAGGTAGTAGTGGTCATTTGAGCCGGCGGTTTCATCCACATCCATGGTGCGCCTCTATACTGTTATTGCTTTGTATGCAATGGTTCACCGGGTTCGAAACGGCTTTAGGCCCGATGAACGCGGGAAGGGAGCCATGTCATGCCTGATCGCCCCATCATATTTTCAAAGGGTCGAATAACTCCCGGTCGACGGTTACTTCTGTCACGTCCGGGGTGACGGCAAGTTCTCTTTGCATCCGTCGCACCCTAAACTTTTTCTGCGGTTATTCGATGCGACTCGGGGCGAAATAAGTCACACATGGAACTCTTTCAACAGCTCAGCCACATCGTCAGACGATTCGTCGCCGAATAAGAGCGCAATCACCGTGTTGAACACGTCGGATAGTCTGAGCATACCGACTAACTTGCCGTTTTCCAGCACCGGGACCATAGAAACCTTGTGCTCCATCATAATGTCCAGAGCTTTGAGCATACGGTCGTCCGGGTTCACGGAAGCGACGAACGGGACTACAAGGTCTTTGATCGGCGGACCATCGGGACACTCATCGAGTCCACCCGGCTGTTCCCACAGGGGCTTGATGCTTTTGAGTAAATCCGTCAGATGCACGAATCCCAACAGGTTGTAATTGTCATCCATAACTAGTGGAGAATGACCGTGTTCCAGCTTTTGGTCTTCCGTAATGATTCGCAGGAGCTTAACGGTTTTACATACGCCGAGATCACCCTGGATCCGCGGCCATTCGTTGGGAGAGGTCATAAGTTTTGAAACAGGCACTGAATGGGGCATATCGCACCTCTAGTTCACTTTCATTGGTTAAAGAAGAGAGAAGAAGAAAAATCGCCCGCCGGCGGCGACGTAATGATTAAACGCTTACGTCTCTTCACAGCCGGCAGTGGGTTAGGCTGCCGAGCCGATCAAGCTCAGCCTTTACGCAACGCAATATTCAGGGCGCGAGCTTCCGCGATTTTGGCCTCTTGTTTGTTCTTCTTTTCTTTTGCATCCTGAAGTTTAGCCATAAGGACTTCCAGTTCACAAGGTTTCATGAGGTAATCGAGGGCTCCGAGCTTCATGCCCTCAATTGCCGATTCCACGGTCGCATGTCCGGTGAGCATCACGACTTCGGTCATGGGATAGGCCGCTTTGATGGCTTTGAGCGTGTCAACACCATCCATACCGGGCATTTTCACGTCCAAGACGACTACGTCTATCCGTGAATCAGCTTTGAGCTTCTCCAGCGCTTCAAGGCCGCTGAAGGCGGTGGTTATCGCCACGCCTCTTTTGTCCAGCCGTTTCGCCAAAGCTTCTACGAAGGGAGCTTCGTCGTCTACCAACAACACTTTCGTCGACATATTGAATTCTCCTGTTTGTACTTTACAGGGTTGGGCGGCTTTAGAGGGTCCCTGCGCCTAAAAACGGTGAAAGGCGCTCATATCCGCTTCGGATACGTATCTCGATTCGAGCGCCTGCCTATTTCCCGATGAACGGCGCCGTTTGTTTCGATTTTAGGGCTTCGATTACATTTTCATTAAGAGAAACACCGAAGAAATAATAAGGCTTATTATGGTTATGGGAGCGGCTTGTTTCACGAATTGGCCGAAGGATATTTTGTGTCCGGCTTTTTCCGCTATTCCCGTGGTAACCACATTTGCAGAAGCTCCGATTACTGTTCCGTTTCCGCCGAAACACGCGCCGAGGGCCAAAGCCCACCAAAGTATCCCCGATTCAGCCCCAGGGATGGTCTTGGTAAGAAAGAGCGTTATGGGCAGCATGGTCGCCGTGTACGGTATGTTATCCACAATGGCCGAGGCGAAGGCCGATACCCATAGGATTATGAGCACCGCCACCCAGAGCTTACCTTGACATACCCTGAGCATCCAGTCCGCCACAACCTGGAGTATACCGGTATGTTCGGCGGCGCCTACGACAATGAACAACATGATGAAGAACACCAACGAAGGCCACTCGATCTCCTTCTCCATGATTTCCACTATGTCGGCTTTGGTCAACAGCACGATCAGGGCCGCGCCGAATAATGCCGCCACGCTGACCTCCATGTGGAAGAGCCCGTGAAGGGCGAACATGGCGATGACCACGGTCAGGACTATCAAGCCTATGGTGAGAACTTTCTTGTCCGTGATTTTATATTTTTCCTTGAGAAAGGAAATCATCTTCGGGACGTCTTCGACTTTGGCCTTGTCGTACGCCTTACCGTAAAGGAACTTGTTGTAGATAATCTGTGTTACAAGCACAATGAGGACTACGGGTGTAAGGGTGACGATGAAGTCATTGAAGGTAATGCCTGCGAATGATCCGATCATGATGTTGGGCGGATCGCCTATGAGCGTGGCCGTGCCGCCGAAATTGGAAGCCAAAATCTCCGGCATGAGAAAAACGAACGGGGACACACCGAGCACCACGGCGATTTCGAGGGTCACCGGCGTGAGCAAGAGCATTGTGGTGACGTTGTCCAGGAACGCGCTTGTCACCGCAGTTACGATAACAAGGACTGAGGAGAGCACAAAGATCTTACCGCGCGCCAACTGAAACGATTTGTACGCAAGCCACTGAAAGACGCCGGAGACCTTCAGGGCGCCCACGATAATCATCATACCCATGAGTAAAAAGACCACGTTCCAGTCTACGGCATGAAGGGCCTGCTCATAGGTCAGGATGTTGAAAGCGTCGTCAAAGTGCCCCAAAGTATGCGTGATGACCATCAAGAGGGAAGCGCCGGCGAAGGCTGCGAGGGTTCTGTGAACTATCTCAAAGGCGATGAGCACATAAACCCCTATGAATATGAGCAAGGCGATCCAGAAGGCCGTGCCTTGAAATCTCTCCATTGTCACGTCAACGGAGGAGACGAATTTCTGGATGCCTCCATCAGCTGCGCCTATGTCGAATGCCTGCACTGTGATTAACTCAGAGGGCTTAAAACTGGGTCTAGTTATCTTCATCGCCCATTTGCCGTTCTTTATCGTATCCAAGGTGGCGGGAATTTCCGTTGAAAAAAGCCCGTTTATGCCCGTCGTGGTTAGCTTGTCGGCGCCTGGTCCCCGGCTCTTGACGATGTAGGGTTTACCGTTCAGATAAGGGATTATCGTCGCATCACGTACGGGATTCCCGGTAGCGTCAAGAACCTTCCCGTTGACCACAAGGAGAGCGTCTGCGGCCCGGGATTCGGCCGACAATCCTGTGACCAATCCTAACAAGAGAGCTAGAAAGATCAAACATATCGTCCGAGCGCTACGCTTCGTTCGATGGGATCGTTCACGGGGCTGAAGACGGCTCTGCGCCGGGTGAAAACCGGATGCGGGACTCATCTCCCCGCCGGACCACTCCATACGTGGCTTCCAGTGGTTATATGCTTTCTGGTGAACCGTTGCCATTTTTTAACCCTTTCTCCGCTGTATGTTGACGGTACGTTAACGTATGTATTCCGTTATTTTACCAAGATAGGCATACCCATAAGCGGCCAGACGAAATAACACATCAGGGCCAAGACGCCCATCAGGATAATTGTCGGCGGAATGCCGTACAGAAGAAACTCGCCGCTGGTGAATTGCTTCGAGTCATAGGCAATGGCGTTCGGAGCCGCGCCCACCAGCAACAGGAAGGGCATACCCGCGGTTGCAAGGGCCGAAAACATTATCACATCGGGTGAAACCGAGAGATATTTGGCGATGACAAGCGCAACCGGCAGAGAAATGGCTATGGCCGCCACGTTCATGATGAAGTTAGTCAATATCATGACGAAGAAGGATACTCCGAGGACAAAGACCAACCAGTTGGCGTTTTTGAACAAGCCGAGCCACATAATGGCCAACCATTCCGCCGCTCCAGTTTGCCAGAGGCAGAAACCTATACTCATAGCTCCTGCGAAAAGAAGCACGATGTTCCAGGGAATGAGTTCCAAGTCATCAATGTCCAGAATATTCAACACAAAGAAGAGAATGGTCGAAACCAGGAAGATGGCCGCCTTACTCAAGCCATTCAACTGCGGTATCACAACCTGTAAGGACATAACGAGGATGGCCGCTCCGACCACCAGCAGTGAGAGTATCTCTTGTCTCGTCAACGGACCAAGATTCTTGCTGAGTTCGGCCACACGCTCACGAAGACCTTCTATTCTGTCTTTTTCAGGCTTCGTGACTATGCAGAAGTAGATCCACAGAAGAAACACCATTAACCAGCCGACCGGCGCCATGTAATAGGTCAACTGAAAGAAGCTCACATCTCGGCCGGCCATTTCCTTAAAGAACCCGAGAGCCACGATACCTCGAGCTGCCCCCAACAAGGTGATGACGCTGCCGGCGCCGCATACGTAGGCCATGCCCAAGAAGAGACCTTTGCCGAATTTTGTGGGTTTGTCGTTGTCCCCATAAAGTCCGTAAATAGCGAGAAGAAGCGGGTAAACGGTAGCGGCGACGCCCGTATGGGCCATGATATGAGTGAGAAGGGCTATCAGCAGAAAGACGCCCAAGTAAATGGTGGTGGTCTTTTCACCCACGAGACTGAGCATCTTGTAGGCCATGCGCTTCGTGAGCCCTGTTTTGTTAAAGACCAAGCCGATCATCAACGACGCAAAGATGAAAAGCACGGAAGGGTCCATGAAGTCGTTAAAGGCTTCTTTTGCAGGACGTATCATGAAGAGAGCTTGTGTTACGCCGATAACTAGACTTGTTATACCAATAGGGATAACCTCGAAAACCCACCACACACCCGCCAAAAGAAATATCGCGAGAGCCCCTTTTCCTTGGGGGGTTAGTACGAAATGTTTGCCCATCGGGTCTACGGCGTCGCCCCACGGAGGTGAATAATAAACGCCTAGAAACAGACCTATACCCAACAGCATGGCGAATAGCCGGGTCCAGTTTATTTTTATCTGATTGGAAGTTATTGCTGCGTCCGCGGTCATGAAAAGAATCCTCCTTACACACGCTTCCATCATGGAGCGAATCAGATCTTACATTCCTTAATTCTGCGACCGACCTCATCGAATACGTCCGAGAGCCTCAGTACGCCCACAATGCGTTCGTCGGACGTCACCAGGAGAGATTGATGATGTCCCATAATCATCTGGTGAACGGCTCTATTCAGTGTCGCATTTTGGTCTATGATTTCGCCCTCAAGCGGATCAGACACAATCGTACTGAGTTGAATTTGGGCGGCTTTTCTGCACAGGTCGTCCAGCGGGGCTTTCCAGAGGTCGTAACGGCCCATCATCGACTTCATGAAGTCGGCGCTGAGACCGAAGCCCGACACTTTCTTCAAGTCCGATAACTCGGAATATTTTGGTTCGAGCGCCCTAAGTACATCCAGTTGGCCCAGTTTGCCTATGACCTTTCCGGCTTTGTCACACACCAGCACCGCCCTGTAGGGAGATCCCTTGGCCGCGTATTTGGTCTGAGCCAGTTCCAAGTTCACAATTGCTTCGTAAAGCGTCTCGTCTTCCGAGACGCAGACATATTGCTCAAGGGGGACCATAAGGTCCTTTACAATGATGGTTTCCATAGCTCCTCCGTACGCAGCTCTATCCTGCGGACCGCCTGCGTATTTCAGCGGCCGGTCACGAATTAGGGGTGATTACCGTTAACTTATCTCTAATACCAATGCGTGATCAAAGAAGTACTATTGGGGAGAACCTTCTTGAAAGATGCTTTTCCCCAAACCGCTCTCCAAGAACTTTTGCAATTGCCGGAATCGGCTTTTCTCAAGAATAAAATGCCGCTTCCGGCGATTACCACACGAATCTTAGAAAGAGATTGGAACAATCTGTCCAGCAAATAATCTCCGCCGATATTACTTGGTTGAAAGCACATCGGTATAAGGCTAAACGGTTGCTTGTAGAGGGGTTATTCCCACGGGCCGACGGTATCCCTCTTGAAGAACCGCCGCGTCCGGTTTAGGATCTGCATATGCGCGAATTAGAGAATCTCCTTACCAGCCCCTCGTCTTGATAAGACGATCCACTTCCGCCTGACGAATACGGTCTTCTTGTTCCTTTTTCCTTTGTTGAGCTTTTGTTATTTTGTCCACCAGTTCAGCGGTGTCCGTCGGTTTCATCAAATAATCATAGGCGCCCAGTTTCATGCCCTGTATTGCGGTATCCACGGCGCCGTGACCTGTGAGCATGATAACCTCGGTGATAGGCTTTAAGCGCTTAAGTTCTTGCAAGGTTTCCATGCCGTTTCTGCCGGGCATCTGCACATCCAAAATAACCACGTCAACGTCGCGTTCCTTGACAAAGGCTATCGCTTCATCGCCGTTGAACGCTGAGTTAACTGTAAATCCTCGCGTCTGAAGTCGCTGGGCGAGAACATCAACGAACTGTTCTTCGTCATCTACCAAAAGCACTTTGACACTCATTATCAATCTCCCTTGCATTTCTTTACGCCGGCACGATCTAAAAGCATCAGAGGAGAACCGCTCAGTGAATGCGGATCACCAGTATGGGTCGAAGGACTTCGGATGTGATTGTTGTCTTTGTCGGCGCGAGACGTAGTATCGAGCGGGTGATTGTCGTAAGCCTGCGCCTGTGACCACCTTTATAAGAGCACGTAGCGTGCCACGGGGCCAAAGTCCTTAAGTTCATGGTAATTAGGTGCGGGTAATAGGGAAAGGGGGTGAGGGCCAAGCGACATATCGCAACAGTTAGCGACAAAGGCCTGCAACACAATGACACAAAATAGTACGTAGCCCCCCGCATCCGGCCCGCACTCGAGTTCAGCGCGCTGAAGAATAGGCTGATTTCGGGCTTACCAGACACCATCGTGCTCGTGCGTAAGAGTTACGTCAGCCTACAAAACGCAAATGAAGTGCTCCTAAGAGAGTTTGCCCGCCGCTAGGCGTTTCAGAGCAGTCATGTACGGACCCATTACCGAATCAATCATTTTCACTTTTTTCCATTTTAGGTACTGGTAGTATTCTTCTTCTATGGCGCAACAAATGACCATGTCCACTTTCTCCGTCATGATTAACCGGCATAGGGCTTCTGCGGAGGCGTGAGAAAGAACGAGGGATTTTTCCACGGAGATGTGACCGGACGACTCAATGGCGGCTATGATGGCCTCAGGGGCAAGGTCGAACCGGGGGGAGATATCGTCGCCCATGAGGGGGATTAACACTCGAATGGAATTGCTTGCGGTCACGTTCGACTCCACTGCTGTAGCACATTGCTTGAGGAAGATACGAGCTTCGACGCGGATTGTTCACCGAGCGCATAGTTGTCTTACTTCCGATGAACGAACACGGAGAAAGGCCTAAGGCGACATTTCATCCCATAATTCCGTATTTTTTCATCTTTCTCCATAGCGTGCTTCTGCACATGCCCAGCATTTCCGCTGCTTCGTTCTTGCGTCCGCGTGCTTTTACCATGGCATCTATAATGAGCGTGCGTTCCGCATCAGGCCAATTCAAAGTTGCCGTATCGAGTCTCATGGAAGGCTGCATGGGAAGCGGCGTGTCCGTCGCCGACTCGAAGATGTCGTCATCGGGTAATTTATGGACCAAGTACGCGGGTAAATGTTCGGGGCTGATGTGGTTCCGGTCGCACACATTAACGGCGTACTCCACAATATTCCGGAGTTCTCTGACATTTCCGGGAAAGCTGTATGAGTGCAGAATTTGTCGAGCCTCGTCCGAGAATCCTGAAACATTCTTGCTGAATCGCTTGTTGTAGTTTTGCAGAAAATGCGCTTTGAGCATCTTCATGTCGTCGGTTCTTTGCGCCAACGGCGGCAGATGCAGCCGAATTACGTTCAGCCTGAAGAGCAGATCCTCGCGAAATAGTCCTTCGCGCACCATTTTTTCGAGGTTCCGGTGCGTTGCCGCTATGACGCGAACATCCACGTTGTACCCTTTTGTGCCGCCCAAAGGATAGACTACTTTGTCGTCAAGAAACGACAGCAGCTTGACCTGAAGATTGAGGGGCAGATCTCCGATTTCCGTCAAATACACGGTGCCGTTGTGAGCCAATCGGAATCTGCCGGACTTGTTCTCTATGGCGCCGGTGAAAGCGCCTTTCTGGTGCCCGAAAAGCTCTGATTCCAATAAGGCTTCCGGCAGTGCGCCGCAGTTGATCTTTACGAATGTTCCCTTCGACCGTTCCGACGCATGGTGTATCGCTTCAGCCACAACGTCTTTGCCCGTGCCGGTTTGCCCAGTGATGAGAACCGACGAATCGGTCTGGGCGATGACGGGAATAATTTTAAACACCCGGCGCATTTCTTGGCTTACACCTATCAATTTTCCCGAGAGAAACGACTCGGCGCCGTCACTTGAAAGGCAATCCTGAGATCGAATGTCCTCCACTGATTCCAGAAACGCCGCCGGTTCGCCGTTCTCATCAAAAATGGGAGCACTGGTGAGGCGTACCGGTATCTTCTGACGGTTTTTATTGATAATGTTCGCCTCTGAACAGAATTGGGTGCGGCTCTCGCTAACCTCTGCGATTGGGCAGCCGTGGCAGCACAAATTACTCCTGAGAAGATAATGACAGGGGATTCCCGACGCCTCTTGAGCGGAGAATCCCGTCATAGCCTCCAGGGTTCTGTTCACAAGGATTACTCGGCGCTCTGTACTCAAGACCATTACCCCTACGGGTATCTCGTCAAGCACCGGTCCCAAGGCAATAGGTAGGTTGGAAAGCCCTTGAATGAGTAAGTGGGGCGGAAGGGGCAATGTTGGTTCCTTTCAATGGACAACATGCGGTCTATCTTTACGAGTGGACCTTGTACCGATGTGCTTTCACAAAAGAAAGTTCTCCACAATATTACTTCTTTGATTCGGCATTGGTATTACCATGCCGGCGCCGTTACGCCCAATAAACGGGGACCGCAAAGAGTTGATTGAGTGACGGGAGTCTATCCCAGGCGCCGATCTCTTCGATATTCGACTAGTTGGTCCAGCGTAAATTGCTGAAAACCAAGCGTCTGCACATGGAGTCGAGTAAAATCAAAGTACTACCTCTGAAAAGGCAAGTCAAGGCAAGCTAATGCTTTGCTGTAAGGCATAATTCTCTGCGCATTGAGCGGCAAACTATCACAGGGCGCAGGCCCAAGGAACAACAAAAAAACATTCAAAGAGGAACAGATCGCGGATTTGCGGCGTAAAAGCGTTGACGCTTCGCTGTACTTAAGCTTATAATTCACAATTTACTTCCAGCCGCCTCCAAAGGCGGGGTATGCAAAAATGATTCAGCTCATAAAGGGTTTTCACGATATTCTGCCCGGTGACAGCGAAAAATGGGCCTACATCGTGCATCAGGCTCGCACGGCACTTGAACGCAGCGGCTTTCGGGAGATCGTTACCCCCATCATGGAGGTGACGGAACTCTTCCAGAGGGGCATAGGCGCAGTCACCGACATAGTCGAGAAGGAGATGTACACCTTCACCGACCGCAACGGGGACTCATTGAGTCTGCGTCCGGAGGCCACTGCCGGCATCCTGCGAGCGGTCGTTGAACATTCCATGCTGCGCACGGAGTCGCCCCTCAAGCTGTACACAATCGGTCCCATGTTCCGTAGAGAACGCCCCTCAAAAGGGCGCTTTCGGCAATTCTTTCAGGTGAACGCGGAAATGGTGGGAGACGACTCACCCCTATGCGACGCCGAGCTGATTTCCACGGCGTTCTCCGTAATCCGGGACGTGGGCGCTCAAGATCTCATGATCGAGATAAACTCCGTGGGATGCGCCGAGTGCCGGCCGGCATACAAGGACACGCTTCGCGAGTATTTCAGACCCCATACACAAGCATTGTGCGACGATTGCAAGCGCCGTCTGGAGACCAACCCTCTCCGTATCCTTGACTGCAAGGCGACCGAATGCGGAGTATTGGCGGGCAAGGCGCCGCTCATCACGGAAAGTCTCGACGCCTCCTGTCGCGAGCACTTCACGGAAGTTCAAAGATTGCTCGAGCTTATCGGCGTCCCGTATCGGCTTGAGCCGAAGATGGTGCGGGGACTCGATTATTACACGCGTACAGCCTTTGAACTCGTGAGCCGTGACTTGGGCCACAGCAAAGCCGTGGGCGGCGGCGGTCGCTACGACGGGCTGCTGCAGGAACTCGGCGGCCCGGATCAATCGGGCATAGGGTTCGCCATAGGCCTGGACCGGCTGGCTATGAGCCTCACCGACGCCCAATTCACGCGAAATATGGACTTCTACGTAGCGCCCCTGGGAGTCGCCGCACGGGAAGTCGCCCTGCAAATGGTCACGGAGCTGCGTAACGCAGGTTTCTCCGCGGATACGCGCTTCACAGGAAAGAGCCTGAAATCCCAAATGAAGACGGCTGATAAGATCGGCGCCGCTAAGGTGATAATGTTAGGTGAGAACGAGCTTGCAGCCGGTGAAGTGACCGTGCGAGACATGAAATCTAAGGAACAGATTACCTTGCCTATACGAGGACTTGCTCAGCGCCTAGAAGGAGACGGAATTTGAAGTACGATTCGCCGGCCGGTTGGAAACGAACCCATATATCGAACCAAGTAACGGAAAACGACATAGATCAGACAATCACACTAATGGGCTGGGTCTTACGAAGACGGGACCACGGTGGTGTCATCTTCATAGATCTTCGTGATCGTTGGGGTTTGGTTCAGTTGGTGTTCAATCCCGAATACGCCGACGCAACTCATGAGCGCGCTCATCACCTGCGGGCCGAATGGGTGATTGCCGTAAAAGGAGTCGTTCGCCGCCGTCCGGAAGAGTCCGTCAATCCCGACATGCCCACCGGAACTCTCGAGGTCTTTGTGGACGAGTTAAAGATCCTCAACCAGTCCGAGCCGCCTCCATTTCCATTGGATGATGACACGCAACCCTCAGACGCAGTGCGGTACAAGTATCGCTATCTTGATTTACGCAAGACCGGCGGAGTGGGGCGCAATCTCATCATTCGGCATACCTTCATGGCCACGGCGCGCAATTATCTCAACGGCAAAGGTTTCCTGGAAATAGAGACCCCGGTGCTCACCGTGAGCACTCCCGAAGGAGCCCGGGATTATCTTGTGCCGAGCAGAACCGCGCCGGGTAACTTCTACGCCCTCCCGCAGTCGCCGCAACTCTTTAAGCAGTTGCTCATGGTCGCGGGGTTCGAGCGCTACTACCAAATCGTGAGATGCTTTCGTGATGAAGACCTACGTGCGGATAGACAACCGGAGTTCACGCAGCTCGATATAGAAACATCCTTCATCGAAGAAGACGAGCTTCTGGAAATCATCGAAAAGTTGCTTGTGAAGATCTTTGTAGACACTATAGGCGAAAGCGTTTTAATACCCTTCCTGCGACTGCCGTATGACGAGGCCATGCTCCGGTACGGTCTGGACAAACCCGATATTCGGTTCGGCATGGAGCTTTACGACATCTCGGAAACGGTCAAGGCAACGGGCTTTACCGTGTTTCGCTCCGCCGTGGAAAGCGGAGGCATCGTTAAGGCGATGAAGATCGACAACGGTGAACGCCTCTCTCGGAAGGATCTCGATGAGTTGCGCGACTTCGCGGCGATCTACGGTGGTAAGGGAGTGGCCTACACCCGCATCCGGGAAAACGGCGAGTGGCAATCCCCCATCGCAAAGTTCTTGAGCCCTGAAGAACGGGCCGCCATTAATGAACTTGGGCAGGCGAAGACCGGAGACGTGATTCTCTTTGCAGCGGACACCCCCAAGATCGTCAACGACGTGCTCGGGAATCTACGGAACACGCTGGCGGCCAAACTCGGCGAGATACCCGCCGGCAAACATGCGCTCCTCTGGGTTACCAATTTCCCCATGTTCGAGTATGACGAGGAAGAAAAGCGTTATCAGGCCATGCACCATCCGTTTACTTCGCCCAGAGACGAAGACCTGGAGTATATTGAGTCGGACCCGTCCCGTGTACGGGCTAGGGCATACGACCTCGTGCTGAACGGCTCGGAGATCGGCGGCGGGAGCATGCGTATCTATCGCAGCGATGTGCAGCGCCAAGTCTTTTCAGCGCTCAACATCGACGAGGAACAGGCGCGTGAAAAATTCGGGTTCCTGCTGGACGCTCTGCAATACGGCGCGCCGCCCCACGGCGGCATAGCCTTGGGAGTGGATCGACTGCTGGCGATACTCACGGGCTCGGAATCTATTCGAGACGTGATTGCGTTTCCGAAGACCCAGAAAGGGGCGTGCCTGCTGACGGGAGCGCCCGCGGGGGTGGCGCCGGAGCAACTGAAGGAACTCAATTTGCGGATTGCAAAGAAGTGATCTCCTTGCTTTCCGCTCATCGCGCGAGTACTCATTATGCAGGATGCCCTCTTCAGATTCGTGGGCTACACATCGGACGATGGTATGGCCGACGAGTACGAAAAAGAACCGGGCGCCGGTAAACGCTTCTTATACTAATGTGCTGTAACAAAAGTAGGATCGGTGGAGCTTTTTTGCCACGTAGGTTTTACCAACCTTGTTCTAAGATACTTGTGATAATTGCCGAAAGCGTCATTTTCTCCTTGAGAAAAGCCGGTTTAGGCAATTATGAAAGTTCTTGGAGAGGGGTTTGGGGAGAAACTCTTTTCAAGAAGGTTCTCCTTGATATTACTTCTTTGATCAGGCATTGGTATCAGTATTCATGCGGAATCCACATACACACGGAAATTACCTGCACGAGTACCTCCCCGAATGAATGAGCGTCCCAATGTTCGCTGAACGTGGCGGCGCCCAATAGAATACAAGAAGGAGACCTATTCATGGCGAGCTGGGACCCCAAAAGAGGTGTTTTGTACCACGAATATAACAAATTTCACAAGGAAAGGTCCCTTCGCGAGGTGGAACAACCAAACCTGCTGCGAAACATCTTTCCTTATGTCGAAGTACCCAAAGTCGATTTCGATTTCGCCATCGTGCCCATCAATCCCGCGAAAAATTTCCTTATCACGGATACGACTTTTCGCGACGGACAGCAGGCTCGACCTCCGTTCACCGTCGAGCAAATTGTGAAGCTATTCGACTTTTTGCACAAGCTCTCGGGGCCGAGGGGAATTATCCGACAATCGGAGTTTTTTCTCTACACGAAAAAAGATAGAGAAGCCGTTGAGCAATGCCGTAACCTCGGGTATCAATATCCTATTATCACGGGCTGGATTCGCGCCCAAAAGAAAGATTTGGCCAATGTGCGAGCTATGGGGCTTACCGAAACGGGCATCCTCACGTCCGTTTCCGATTACCACATCTTTCTGAAAATGGGACTCGATCGCCGCAAAGCCATGGACAAGTATGTGGATATGGTGCGAGCCACCTTGGAGAAAGGCATTGTCCCCAGATGTCACTTCGAGGACGTCACCCGGGCCGACATTTACGGTTTCTGTGTGCCGTTGGCCCAAAAACTCATGAATATTCGTGAAGAATCCGGGGTGGACATCAAGATTCGGCTCTGCGACACCATGGGATTCGGCGTGACCTATCCCGGAACCGCCCTGCCCAGAAGCGTGCACAAGCTGGTGCGCGCCATGATCGACGACGCCAACGTGCCCGAAGATCTTCTGGAATGGCATGGCCATAACGACTTCCACAAGGGCCTTACTAACGCCGTGAATGCATGGCTTTACGGCTGCTCGTCGGTGAACGGCACGTTGCTCGGTCTGGGCGAACGAACCGGTAACACTCCCATCGAAGCCCTGATGATTGAGTACATGTCCTTGCGTGGCCACTCCGACGGCATGGACACAAGGGCTCTCACCGAGATGGCCAATTACTTCGAGAGTGAGCTGAATCACCCCATCGCCGATAACTATCCCTTGCTGGGCAAGTCGTTCAACGCCACAAGCGCCGGCGTTCATGCGGATGGAGTGCTCAAAAACGAGGAAATCTACAACATCTTTGATACGACCAAGATCCTGGCGCGGCCGCCCGTGGTGAACATCACCGACAAATCGGGAATGGCGGGGATTGCGCACTGGATTAATACCAAAATGGGTATACCCAAAGAGGACTATATCGACAAGAGTCATCCGTCCATCGCCCGGATTTACGACAGAATCATGGAGCAGTACGAAAAGGGCAGAGTCACCGCAATGTCCGACAGAGAAGTGAAGTTGCTCGTAAAGCGTTATATGCCCGAGCTCTTCATTTCCGACTGGGATCGCATGAAACTTATCGCTCGAGAGCTGGCGCAGAAGATCGTCGAGGACTTTCTCGCCACTCCCGCTATGAAGTCCGGCAAGCCCAAGGACATGGAAAAGGTAATGCAGGGCTTCTTCGACAGGTATCCTTTTATCCAATACTGCTATGTCGTGAACATGGAAGGCAAAAAAGTCACCGAGAACATCACCGACATCACGGAAAGAGCCAAATACGGTGAGTTCAAAGAGAACGAGGACTTTTCGGATCGTCCCTGGTTCATCCGCCCGGTGAAAGACGGAAAGACCCATGTGTTGGGTCCGTTTCAGTCGAGAATCACCGGAGCCCTCTGCCTCACGGTTTCTTCGCCCGTGCGTGACAAAAAGCATAAAATGACCGGGATCTTTGGGGCGGATATTCGGCTGGAAGACCTGCTGCAGGTGGAGGCTTCCCTCATGGAAGAACGAGGCGCCGAGTACACCGAAGGCGACCTGCGTGAACTTGCCAAAAAACACCGCGACCGCTAACACCAATACGCAATCAAAGAAGTAATATTGGAGAGAACCTTCGTACAAGAAGGATTCTCTCCAAACCCCTCTCCAAGAACTTTCACAATTGTCGAAACCGGCTTTTCTCAAGGAGAAAATGCCGCTTTCGGCGACTATAAGACGTAACTTAGAAAGAAGTAGTTGAAACCTATCTTACAACAAATGCTCCTCCATATTTACCTTGTTGAAAGCACATCGGTATAAACCGGCTTGCCCGCAACCCAAAAGAGAAGGAGGGATCTTTCCAAGAAAGATCCCTCCTCTATATTGCGTCCTTGATTGTGCATTAGCGCTAGGGCTGTGAATCAAACCCTTCGCAGCTCACAGCCCTATAATCTTATAAACCAAGGCGCCGTCGGGATCCTTGTAATCCATGTCGATTTCGGCCACTCCGCACTTTACCAATTCGTTTATTATCTTCTCCGCCTTCGGGAAGCTGATGTTCATCTCAAGGGCTAATCTCGGCACGGTAAGATAGTTTCCGTGCTTCACGGCCACCAAGAGGGCTTCATTGGTATCCTTGAGCTTAGGCTTCCACAGGAGAAACCCTGCGCCGGCCGCAAGAAACCCGAGGCCCACAAGCAGCGCTTGAGGTCCAATGAGCGAAAAGGAATACAACGGAAGTGACGGCATGAGCGTGCTCAAGCCTAAGAAGACAAAGCCGCGGCCGCTCCACTTGAGTTTACGCGCCAAAGAGACCTTTTCCTGACAATGGCGATTGGCGATTTCTTGGATGTTTACCACGTCACGCTTGGTGGTGGATTCTCTGTCACGGGAACTCACATCGCCCCGAAAGTATTCTTCGGAATCTACATTCGTGCGGTTAAACCGTTCGCCCGTCACAGGCGGTCTATACTTTTCCATTTTGCTACCATACGGATATAAGGTAATGCACAGTGTGCGAGACGTTCGTATAATTCAAACAAAGTATAGGGTTTCGCAGCCGTTTGGTAAAGAGCGGCCGACGAAGTATACTGTTTAGGCGCCTGTGTGCGCAAATAAAAGACCGAAAAATATTTCACCCGAGCATTAATTAGCTTGTGGAATCAAATAATAGCATGTATATGCTCGTTTCGACTTGAGGTCTTTTCCCTTGAACGGTCGAGACGAGGTGACATAATGATCCTGCGAAGATTACTTTTCTTGATGATGGTCGGTTGCGTGACTGCGCTATGTTGTTCCTGTTCCAGCATGCGCTGGGGCGGTCCGGCTAAAGCAGGTTGCGAACCGGAGCAGGAAGCCGGCTGGGCGCAACGGAATATCCCCGGTGTACAGGCGCTCTCAAGTGTTTTTCCGGCCCCATCCGACGCACGCAAGCAGTGGGACCAATATCAGAAGCGGCGAAACGATCATTGGACCACTGATTCCACCGGCGGAACTCAGTTCCCCTAACGCAACAACACGGACGCAATAAGAATCAGCCCGTTCAAGAAATAGAACATGCGGACGCGACCACCCCTGTCGTGCAAATCCGTCCAGTCCGGCGTCGTGCGAATCATGGTGTCCACCTGACACGCCGGATAGAGCGATCCCAACGCGGCGAGTGCAACATAACTCGTGAGCCCGTAAAAGGGTAGGGCGGCAATCGAGACCACCGCTCCAAGAGCCAAAAAGCGAAATCCCCAGATAGCTCGATCTTTCCCGAGGCCCACGGCGGTTGTGAATTTGCCCACGGATCTATCCACTTCTATGTCGCTGAGTGATTGATAGAAGAGAATCAGCGCCACCATTAAGGCCACCGGGACCGACAGCCAAAAGGATTCCGGGTTGAACCTGCCCGTCAGCGCCGCGGTCCCGCCCACCGTCATAATAACGCCCATGTTCGCGCCGACGAAGAGTTCCCCCAAGCCGTGATACCCATACCGAATGGGCGGCGCGGTGTAGAAGATGCTCGAAAAGAGAGCAATCAACATGAGCGGCAACAACCACACGACTCCCGAGGCCCACAAGATCCACAATCCACACACCGCCGCCGCCGTGTACAAAAGCACGAGCGCGTTGCGGAGCTGCTCCATCGTAATCTTGCCCTCTTGCAAAACCCTGCTGCCGCCGATGGAATCACCTTCATCCGCGCCGGATTCATACTCGAAGTAGTCATTCGCCAGATTCGTCGCCAAATGCACGAAAAAGGACGCCATCAATACCAGCGCCCAACGGGGGAAGTTCCACGCGCCGTGCTTCGCGGCTATGGCGCCCGCCAGCCCCAGGGGAATGAGCGTCGCCACAAAAAAGGGCGCTCTACTTGCTTGAACCCACGCCTTTATCCGACCCTTCATGGAACACGCCCCTCATGAAGATACGTAAGCCCGAACATGAACGGCCGCGTGTGGATGTCTACAATGCCCGCCTCGTTGAACAGAGCGGTAAGATCATCAGGATGGAGGAAATCCTGTATCGAATCGGGAAGATACGTGTACGCCGCACGATTGCCCGAGATCGCCGAACCAAGGATCGGGATGATCTTATTCAGATACCATGTGAAAAACTGCCGAAGCTTGAAGCTGCGAGGAAAGGTCATCTCCAGGATGAGAATCTTCCCGCCCGGTTTCACCACGCGAACCATTTCCTTGATTGCGGAAGGCCGATCAGGCATGTTCCTCAAGCCGAATGCCATGCTCGCCGCGTCAAACATGCCATCACGGAAAGGGAGCGCCATAGCGTCGCCCGCGGAATAGCTTACACGCGAAAGCAAACCCCTGCCGCGGGTCTTCTCCACAGCTTGCCGCATCATGGCTTCGACGAAATCCACTCCGAAGATGCGGGTCTTCGGGCGACTTTGGGCTATAGCGAGGGCCAGGTCGCCTGTTCCCGTGGCGATGTCCAGCACATTCACCGCGTCCTGTGGAATGCGATTCGCAGTGACTCGCCGCCACTTGATGTCCTGCCGCGCCGACATGATGTGGTTCAGCAAGTCGTAGTTCGGCGTTATGGTGTTGAAAATCTGTTTCACCGCCTGTATGCGCTCCTGATCGGACCACGCTTTCAGCGGCTTTTTTTCTAAAGACGGTTCCATTTGCAAAAGACCCTTTCAAGGATGTCGAAAATTTCATAGAGCACGACGCCGATGAGCGCCAAGACCAGTATCCCCACGAACACCTGGGGAATGTCCCCGCGGCCCCAAGCTTCCAGGATGTAAAACCCAATGCCGTGCTGCGCGGCTATGGATTCCACAAAGAATAGGACGGCCACTACCGTTCCCGTGGCCACACGCAGCGCCGTAAAGATCGCAGGGAGAGACGCCGGCCAGATCACATGGAGGAACAAGTGCCGTTTTGTCCCGCCCAAGCTGAACAATGAGTGTTTTGCCGCTTTGTTTACCGAGTGAGCCGCATCCCTCGTCGCAATGAGGAGCTGAAAGAACAGAATGATGGACAGCATTGCTATTTTGCCCGCGTCGCCCAACCCGAAGACCAGCAAAATCAGCGGCATGAACACTATCTTGGGCACAGGATAAGTCAGGTATATGAGCGGCTTCATCGCACGATCCGCAGCGGGATTGGATCCCAAAGCCAGCCCCACCGGGACCGCCGTTACGAATGCAATACATAGCGCTGCGAAGATGCGAAACACCGACGCCCCCACATGCCGCCAGAAGCTCACGAGATGCGCTTCCCCATAGAGCTTGCGCATTACCGTCAATGGGTCGGCGAGCACGTTCGGTCCCGCCCAAAGCGCCCCTACTTCCCATATCGCAAGGAGTATCACCACAGCCAAAATATAATCACGGCCGTGACGACTCACGCGGATCGCTCCAAACGGCTGCGCACCTCCCTGGTCATTTCGTGGAACAGGGTCGGCCCGCAGGAATCTGCGCTTCCCATGCAGTCGTTACGCTGCAGGGCGGCGATGCGGCCGGGGTTTGCCGCCATGATAAGAATTGTGCTCCCCAGACGCACCGCCTCCTCGATATTATGCGTTACCAAGACCATTCCGAATCGCCGAGTGCGCCTAAGCTCGCTGAGTAGCTCCTGCAAACGCTCCCGAGTCAGGGTGTCCAACGCCGCGAATGGCTCGTCCAGGAGCAGTAACCTCGGCTTCAGCGCCAGCGCGCGGGCCAAGGCCACACGTTGTCTCTGTCCCCCGGAAAGCTGTTGCGGATAAAAATCCATCTTATCGGCTATTTCCAGGAGGGTAAGCAGCTCCGTCACTACGGCTTTGTCTACCGTATCCTTGCGAATTCGTAGCCCCAGTTCGATGTTTTGTCGCACCGTCTTCCACGGGAAGAGGCCATAATCCTGCAACACCAACCCGATGTCTCTGTGCGGCCCGAGCAACGGCGAGCCCTTGAATTCCACCCTCCCGGCGGTCGGCTTTTCCAAGCCCGCCAACAGCAGGAGCAAAGTGGATTTACCGCATCCCGACGGCCCCACAACGGCCACTGAGCCCTGGGGCTCAACAGCGAAACTCACGTCCTCCAAGGCGTACGTCACGCCGATTTCGGTCACGTACGTTTTCGTGACGTTTCTACAGGTCACGAGGTCAGGGGATGTAGCCAATGTCGGTAACCTGCTCGTAGGTGAGCGATGTGGGGATCACCTTACGTTTTTTGAGCCAATCCACTATCGCTTGAACCGCTTTCTTATCCGGGGCGCGCACATTCTTGAACACAGGCGGCGGATAGGATTTCGCCAGCGTCACGGGTAGCCTCACATGCTGCGCCATAGCCTTCACTGCAAGGTCACGATCCGATGCAATGAGTTGAGCGGCTTCGTTCACCGCCTGAAAGAACTTGCGAACCTGATTGCCGTGGGAGGCCAAATACTTTTTGTGAAACGCAAATACCGTCTGGCTCGTGTCGAATCCAGCGTCATCCGCAATCAACTTGGCTTCCTTGGCTATTGCGGCGCTGACCAGCGGTTCCGGCAGGACAGCGGCCTCGACTTGTCCGGCTAGGAGCATTTGCATACGCAGACCAATATTCTTGGCCTCAATGAACTGGATCTTTTCTTCAGGGACGCCTGCTGAACGCATGAGCCGGTCAGCCACGTACTGCACTACTGAGTTCGACGACACAGCGATAGGTTTGCCGGCCAAATCAGCGAGAGATTGCACCGTTGAATCGGGCTTCACAAGCAGGCCGAACATGCGCCGGTCTTCACGGGTGTCGTAATTGATCGCCGCAATGACGATGTCACGGCCGTTTCCCCGCAAGGTAATAGGGGTCAAGAGATCGCCGAAGTACCCGTCAATAGCATTGGAGATCAGCGCTATGTCCTTGTCGCCCGCGGAACTGAACATGACGAGTTCGACATCGACCCCGTGTTTCTCAAAAAGTCCCTGATCCTTTGCCACAAATACGGGAAGCGCCTGGAGAGCGGGAATGACTCCCACCCGCATGTCCGCTGCTCGGGCGACCTGCCCCTGCGGATTGAGCAACAAGGCGGCAATGAGCGTAACGAGCGTAACGAGCGCCGGCGTCCAACTATTCTTCACGATCGGCCTCCAAGGCATGATTCGGCGTATCGTACCGATGTGCTTTCAAAAATGGAAGATCAGCGGAGCTTTTTGCAAAGCAGATCTTTCCCATCGCTTTTTGACAATTTGTGATAATCACTGGACACGACATTTTTTCCTTGAGAAAAGCCGATTCCGGCATTGCAAAAATTCTGGGAAAGGCGGTTGGGGAGAAACTTTTTTCAAGAAGGTTCTCCCCAGATCTTACTTCTTTGGTTACGCATTGGCGCCGAGCCCATGCCGGATAAAGCTCATGGTGGTATTCACCCATGCGTCCAGGTCCTCGGTCTTGCCTTTATAGAGGCCCAGCCCTGAACCCAAAAACTCCGTATAGTAGGAGCGCAGCAGGGTTTCAAACATGGAATTCAAGAGAAACGCCATGCGATCGGGGTCCAGATCCGCCCGCGTCTCCTGGCGTGCAATGGCCTGACGGATCATCTCGGCTAGAAAGTCGTTTCCTTTTCGCCGAAGCGCCACAATGCGTTCCGCTCCGAAGGGGGCTTCACCGGATTGCAAACTATGGAAGTATATGCGGGCCAGAAGCGGATGCTCGTCTATAAAACGAAACCCGGACCGCAGGACCTCCTCGATCCTATCGAAAAACGGCGCATCCTCAGTATCGCGGCGCACGCTCTTCAGGTAATCCTTTGCCTTACCAGTGGCGGTTTCCACAACGAGCCCGAAGAGATCCCGTTTCGTGCGGAAATACTGGAACAAGCTTCCTTTGCTGATCCCGGCATTCTTCACGAGATTGTTCATGGATGCGTTCCGGTAACCGTTGGAGGCGAATTCCGTAACAGCCGCTTGGAAGACCTTTTCCTGCTTTTCCTGGGAGATCTTACCGAACGAGGGTTCGGGCGCCGTAGCTTCCGCTCTTTTACCAAAGATAGTAAACACGAGGATCACTCTTGAGCGACATCCCGCCCTTCGCGCGACGAGCGCATTCCCGGCGATACGAGGGGCGATGTGTCGCAATGAAAATAGCGCCGAAAGCGCTGAATGTCGGCGCGGATCAATGGATGACCACTCGGTCAAGTTTAGCTCAAGACGCATTCTTGTGCAATAGATCATGGACATACACCTCATTTTTGGCCATACTCCCAGAGTGGATTTGCTTAATCGTATTTTCAATTCGGAAGTACGGCCGCCGGCACTAATGCGGTTATGCGCGGGAGCGACATCTTAGCTATCGGATATCGTTAGCTGACAACCGTGCTTTGCCTCGAATAACCAATGTTTACGGCCCTCGTCCGTCGCCGTTCTCAATCCTAGTAAGAAGGTACGCTATGAAACTACGTCACCTTATCGTGCAACCCGATCTTCCCCCGGAACTCGAGCCGTTACGCACGGTGGCATATAATCTGTGGTACACGTGGAATCCCAAGGTAAACCGCTTGTTTCAAGCCTTTGATCCGGAGCTGTGGGAAAGGGTAGGCCACAATCCAGTCGAGCTGCTTGCAGGGTTAACTCCACAGCGTATAGCCGAAATCACGGCTGACAAGACGGCCATGGAGTGGACCGGCTACGTCCTCCGCAATTACGAGGACTACATCGGGAGCACGGGCATCTACTCCTTTAATATGGAACGCCCCATTGACTACCGCATTGCGTATTTCAGCATGGAGTACGGTCTGTCCGAGTCTTTGCCCATTTACTCGGGAGGATTGGGGGTCCTGTCCGGCGACCACCTCAAGAGCGCATCGAACCTGTGTTTCCCTCTTACCGGCGTGGGATTGATGTATCAAAAGGGCTACTTCCGGCAATATCTGAACGTGGACGGCTGGCAGCAGGAGTCTTATACCCCCAATGATTTCTACAACTTGCCCGTTACCCAGGTAATGAACCAAGACGGCAGCCCCGCTTCATTCGACATCTACATAGGGCAGGATATTGCGCACATCCACGTTTGGAAGGCCCAGGTGGGCCGCATAGCCCTCTACCTGCTGGACTCGTCGGACTCATCCAACCCCGATCACATCCGTAAGATAACCTCCGAGCTTTACGGCGGTGACCTGGAAATGCGCATGCAGCAGGAAGTGGTTCTCGGTATCGGCGGAGCCAAGGCGCTCCACATGCTCGGTTTGTGGCCGTATGTCTACCACCTGAACGAGGGCCATGCGGCCTTTGCGGCCCTCGAGCGCATCCGCCAGACCATGACGACCTACCGCGTTCCCTTTGACGTGGCTATGGAAGCGGTTTCCGCCTCAACGGTGTTTACGACCCATACGCCCGTGCCGGCCGGCATAGATCTCTTTCCGCCGGATCTTGTGGAAAGCTATTTGGGCCGATTCATGCAAGACCTCGGCATGTCCGTGAAGAACCTGCTCGACTTGGGCCGCGAAGACCCGTCCGATCCCAATTCGCCGCTCTCTATGGCAGTGCTCGCCCTCCGGATGTCACGGGGCGTCAATGCGGTGAGTAAACTGCACAGCCGCGTGGCCAAAAAGATGTGGGGAAAGCTCTGGCCCAATCTCCAAGAGCCGGACATTCCCATCGGGTACGTGACGAACGGGGTGCATATCCCATCGTATCTATCCAAAGAAATGGCGGACCTCTTCGAGCGCTACTTAGGCGAGAAATGGATCGAGGAGCCCGACAACGAGAAGATCTGGTCCCGCGTCTTCAAGATCCCCCATGAAGAGCTATGGCGAGTGCACGAAACCCGACGAGAGCGTCTTATAGCCTTTTGCCGCCGCAGAATGCTTGACCAAACCAACAAGGCCGGCGGATCCATTGTGGATTTGCGCCGTGTGCGGGAATACCTCAACCCCGAGGCGCTCACCATCGGGTTCGGCAGACGATTTGCTCCGTATAAGCGAGCTGATCTGCTCTTCACTGATCCGGAGCGGCTGCTCAAGATCGTATCGGACAAGAGCAAACCCGTGCAATTCCTGTTTGCGGGCAAGGCCCATCCCCGGGACAGGCTGGGGAAGGAAATCATCAAGAGAGTGGTTCACCAAGCGCGAGCCGAGGGCTTCCGCAGAAAGATCGTCTTCCTGGAAGATTACGACATCAACATGGCGCGCTACTTCGTCCAAGGAGTTGACGTCTGGCTGAACAACCCCAGACGACCCAACGAGGCGTGCGGCACATCAGGGATGAAGGCTGCCGCGAACGGGGCGCTCAACCTGAGTATCCTGGACGGCTGGTGGCCGGAGGCCTTTGACGGCACGAACGGGTGGGCTATAGGGCACGGTGAGGAATACGCCGACCTGGAATACCAAGACGCGGTGGACGCCGAGGCGCTCTACGATTCGCTCGAACAGGAAGTGATCCCTTTGTTCTTTGACCGCGGACCGGACGGGAATCCCTACGGCTGGATCAATATGATGAAGAACAGCATGGCGAGCATCTGCCGTGAGTTTAACTCCCACAGAATGATCGAAGAGTATATGCTGGATTATTACTCGCAAGCGGCTTTCGCTCACCAAAGCCTTGGAGAAAACCGATTCGCCCGAGCAACGGACTTGCGCGACTGGAAACAGCGGGTGAGGAGTCTCTGGGGCGGTCTCAGGGTG
Organism: Desulfomonilales bacterium; assembly: GCA_038205805.1. Taxonomy (GTDB): domain Bacteria; phylum Desulfobacterota; class Desulfomonilia; order Desulfomonilales; family Desulfomonilaceae; genus JBBSBY01. The sequence continues at coordinate 7,498 of JBBRBO010000025.1, read as the reverse complement.
CTCGATGTTTCCGCTCCTCAGGGTGAGCGGGTAAACCTGGGCGGTCGCCTGGAGGTATCCGCGACCATTCAGTTGGGTGGGCTCACGCCCGATGAGGTGGTGGTGGACCTTTGTCACGGCCTCATGTCCGATGATTCCACGAAACTCACTGATCGGGAAGTTACCTCGATAACCGACACAGTCCGGCTCGAAGATGGGATATGGCGATTCACGGGCACAATCCCGTGCGACGACACGGGCATTTACGGATACGAAATCCGAGTGCTGCCCTTTCACCCATATCTATTCGATATGTATTCACTGGGATTGGTGGCCTGGGGCTAACGAGCGGTCTCACGAACCGTGGCGTGAAGGGGCGGTGATTTCTCTTCTGTGTGGGCGGCTTACGGTAGGCGAGGGCTTCGGCGTCCGTCCTTAGGGGAGGGTCCGAATGAGCGCTACGCGGCTCTACGAGACATTTTACTTTTTTGGCTTGACAACATAATCTATTATTATATTATAAAAACTATAGCTGAGACAATCTTTTTTTCCAAAATATAATTACAATTTTTTGGAAGGTTTGGAAAAGCTGAAGGCGGTTCTCCGCCCTAGCAACCGTCTCAAGAAAACACCGGCCGCAGACGGCGCACATACCTGTAATCGCATATAAAACTATCAGGAGGGGGAAATGAGTCTCGCCGCAGGTTCTCTCCAGGAGAGCAAACGTAGTTGTCTCAATGTGCTTTCAAAAAAGTAATATCCGCGGAGCTTTCTGCAAAGCGCGTTTTTCCAATCTCTTTCTAGGACATTTGTGATAATCGCTGGAAGCGGCATTTTCTCCTTGAGAAAAGCCGATTCCGGCAATTACGAAAGTTCGCATGAAAGTCTCGCGTACGAGATGCGACGTACAATGTCCACACGGAAGGTTTTCGGTATGGGAGTTGAAAACCCCCAACTCCCCTTGACAGGGGGGTAAGCGTTGGCTTCGAGTTGAAGGGTCGTCAGGCAGTATCCCTACAGCCCCCGACAAGGGGGATACAGAGGGTTAATCCTAAATCCGCCCCTATTCTTAGATGCTTTCATGCTTCGTTGTGACGATAAGTCATGGTATTCTTGGAGAGGGGTTTCAGGAGAAGCTTCTTTCAAGAAGGTTCTCCCCGCCATTACTTCTTTGATCACGCGGTATAAGCGGGGTGACTAATCTATAGGCTCGAGTGTGTATTCCCTCGTGCCGATACCCAGCTTTTCCGCGTACGTGAGTTGACTCTCCCAGTCTATATGGGGATATAAAGCCTTGAACTTATCTTCGCCGGGCTTCAGGGCCTTGTCCGCAAGGGCTGATTCGGCATTGCCTGGGGCATTGTTTACTAGATCCACGGAAGCTTGGTCTATGGCGACCGGGTCCGCAGACGCAAGTATGCCGACGCTCGGCACTATGGGCCGATCAGCAAAGGGATTGCAGTCGCAAAGGGGCGAAATATCCGTAAGGAAGGCCATGAACAGCGCCTTGTCCTTCTTATTGGAAAGGACCGCGGCCGCGTATTCCATCATCTTTTCTAGGAATACGGGTATGGACTCATTCCATTGGACCTGCACCGCTCCTTGCGGGCATGCGAGGATACATTCCGCGCAACCGATGCAGTTTTCCGGGTTGATACGGGCTTTGCGCTCCTTGCCTTCGCCGCTTACTTGAATTGCGTGTCCTCTACACCAGACCACGCATTCGCCGCATCCAACGCACTTTTTGGCGCTCACCTTGGGTGAAATATTGGAGTGCTGTTCCAGCTTTCCTTCGCGAGCTGCGCAGCCCATCCCCACATTCTTGAGTGTGCCGCCGAAACCGGATAACTCGTGACCCTTGAAGTGCGTGAGCGCCACGAGCCCGTCTGCGTTGTAGATGTCCGCGGCGATGTGCGCTCGTTTCACATGAGCACCGTCTATATCTACGGTCACCTGGTTGTTGCCCCGCAGTCCGTCCGCAATGACCATGGGGGCGCCGGTTACATCACGGGAGAATCCATGATCCAGAGCGGTATTGAGATGAGAATACGCCTCCGTGCGCGATCCCACATACAAGGTGTTCGTATCCGTGAGGAAAGGCCTCGCCTTGCCGGCCAGCAGTATGTCCACCACGCGGCGAACAAACTGAGGCCGAATAAAGGCCGTGTTGCCTCTTTCACCGAAGTGCAGCTTTAGCGCTATCAAGTCCTTTTTGCTGAAGACTTTTCCCGGTTGCAATTTTTCGAATAGAGTGGCGGTTTTCGTTAAAATATTTTTATTCCACCCCGCGGAGAGATCCGCAAAAAATACCTTTGAGCTCAAAGTATGACTCCTGGTGTTAGCAATAGGTAAATTATCTCGCATGATAGGCGAAATCACAAGAAAAACTTTTGAAAAATCAGACGTGTCACGGTATTATGTATCGAGACCTTTAGACCAATCCCACAGAAATCAGAAGAAATTCGGATGAAAGACCCCATTGTCAATTTGCTCCTCGCGAAAGAGTTGATTACTCCTGAACAACTGGAACAAGCCGCGGAATACAAGCGCAAAGAAGGAGGAAAGCTCTACGCGGCCCTTATCAAGCTCGATATACTAAAGGAAGAGGACTTTATTGAGTTCCTTTCCATTCACCATGGTTTTACTATGGTGACGTTGGACGGCGAAGACGTCGATCCCGACGCCGTAAAGACCATCCCGCCCGAGATGGCGCAAAAATACCTGGCGATACCGTATCAGAAGCAGAATAACATCCTTAAAGTCGCCATGGTGGATCCTACGGATTATGAAGCCCGTGAAAACATAGAATTTCGCACCGGTCTATCCGTCCAGGCGGAAATTACCTCCCAGGAACAGATTAAGAAGGCCCTCGACCAGTATTACGATACGGGCGTGGCAGTCAACGAGGTGCTCGATGAGTTCCTGGATGACGACCTCGAAACCATCGGTTCGGATGCCTCCGATTTTGACGAGATCGACAGCGCCAAAGCCGCGGAAGAAGCTCCCGTCGTCAAGCTCGTCAACTATATCCTCAAGGACGCCATACAGAAAAAGGCAAGTGATATTCACGTCGAGCCTTACGAAAAAGTATTCAGGATCAGGTTGAGAATTGACGGAGCCCTTTACGAAATCATGAAACCCGCCATGAAGTTGCGGAACGCCGTTATCAGCCGTATCAAGATCATGTCCAGGATGGATATTGCGGAACGCCGCCTGCCCCAGGACGGCCGCATCAAGCTGCGGCTCGGCAAAGGCAGAGACATGGATTTTCGCGTGTCGGTGATGCCCACCCTGTTTGGCGAAAAGGTGGTGCTCCGGCTGCTGGATAAATCCAATCTCCAGCTCGATATGACAAAGCTCGGGTTCGAGGAAAAACCCCTCAAGTTCTTCAAGGAAGCCATACACAGACCATACGGCATGGTTCTCGTCACCGGCCCCACAGGTTCGGGGAAGACCACCACGCTGTATAGCGCCTTGTCGGAACTGAACGCGCCGGATGTGAATGTTTCCACCGCAGAAGATCCCGTTGAATTCAACCTGCACGGAATCAACCAGGTCCAGATGCACGAGGAAATCGGGTTAACCTTTGCCTCAGCCCTGCGATCCTTCCTGCGCCAAGATCCCGACATCATCATGGTGGGCGAGATTCGTGATTTCGAGACGGCGGAAATCGGTGTCAAGGCGGCCCTTACAGGGCACATGGTTCTTTCCACCTTGCATACGAACGATGCCCCGCAGACCATCAACCGTCTGCTCAATATGGGTATTGAGCCGTTCCTCGTGGCGAGTTCCGTCAACTGCATCATCGCGCAACGTTTAGCTCGCAGGATCTGCCCGAACTGCAGAGAGGAAATTGATCCACCCGCGGAGGCGCTCCGAGACTTAGGCGTCAAGATGGAAGAAATCGGCGCCTTCCCAATCTTTCGAGGTCGCGGCTGCGCAATGTGCAGTAACACCGGTTACAAGGGTAGAGTGGCTCTTTACGAAGTAATGCCTATTATGGACGAGATCAAAGAGCTGGTCCTGAGCGGCGCCTCGGCTATGGAAATCAAACGTGAGGCGATTCGCTTAGGAATGGAAACGCTCCGTATGGCGGGCGTCAACAAGCTCAAGGAAGGCGTCACCACCATAGAAGAAGTGGCGCGATCCACCATGACCGACTAATTTACCTAGTCGCAGCGACCTCACCACTGCGACACAGCGTGTCGCCGAAAGGAAAATACTTTGGCTTCCCTTCACGATTACTTAAAAGAGATGGTCGAGCGAGGCGCGTCGGATCTCCACATCACGCCGGGGGTTCCTCCCATGATTCGCGTGCGTGGTGAATTGGTCGCTTTGGATTATCCACCGCTTAAACCCCAAGAGACGCGCCAGTTGTGCTACAGCATTCTCACCGATGCGCAAAAGCATAGGTTCGAGGAGAATCAGGAGCTTGACCTTTCTTTCGGCGTTCGCGGGCTCAGCCGATTCCGGGCAAATGTATTTCTCCAGCGCGGCGCCCTGGCAGGCGCATTCCGTCTCATCCCGTATCAAATACGGACATTCCAGGATTTGGGATTGCCGCCGGTGGTGACGGAATTGTGCGCCAAACCTCGCGGATTGATCTTGGTCACAGGCCCCACGGGTTCCGGAAAATCCACCACCCTTGCGGCCATGATCGATAAGATCAACAGCGAACGTAAGGAACACATCGTCACCATTGAAGATCCCATAGAGTTTACCCATCAGCACAAGTCATGTATCGTCAATCAACGAGAAGTCCATCAGGATACCAAGAGCTTTCATGCTGCGCTCAGGTCCATTCTTCGGCAGGACCCGGATGTGGTGCTCATCGGAGAAATGCGCGACCTGGAAACCATCGAAGCGGCCTTGACGGTATCCGAGACGGGACATCTCACCTTTGGAACCCTGCACACTAATTCGTGCGTACAGACGATCAACCGTGTTATCGACGTGTTTCCCGCTCATCAACAGCCCCAAGTGCGAGCGCAGTTGAGCTTCGTGCTCGAAGGCGTAATGAGCCAAACGCTCATCCCCACCATGGACGGTCGAGGCCGGACGCTCTCGCTGGAGATCATGGTTCCCAATGCGGCAATTCGTAACCTCATACGCGAGGACAAAGTCCATCAGATTTATTCTCAAATACAGATAGGGCAGGCCAAATCGGGTATGCAGACCATGAATCAATCACTGCTTACGTTATATCAACGTAGGATTATTTCGTTCGATGACGCGATGATGCGGTCCAGCGATCCCGAAGAGTTGAAACAGATGATGGCTAATTTATTGAAACCGCAGAAAAAAGGCGCTAAGCCGGGAATGTGACGGATCACGACACGTTCCAAGCGGCTTAAGGAGGAAAGATTCACATGCCGGAATACGTCTGGAGCGCCACCACCAGCGCCGGAATGACCGCCAAGGGTGAGATGACCGAGGTGAACGAGTCCGTTGTGCGGACTAAACTCTCGAAGATGAACTACGTTAACATTTCGGTCAAGAAAAAGCCGAAGGATCTGTTCGAGAATATCGCTTTGTTCCAGCCCTCAGTGGGCACCAAGGACGTGGTTATCTTCACTCGACAGTTCGCCACGATGATTGACGCGGGTCTCCCTTTGGTGCAATGTCTCGAAATTCTGGCCAGCCAGCAGGAAAACAAGACGTTTAAGAAGGTATTGACCCAGGTTAAGACCAGCGTTGAAGGCGGCAGCACCTTTGCCGAGGGATTGAAAGGTCACCCAAAGATCTTTGATGACCTTTTCGTAAACCTTGTTCACGCCGGTGAAATGGGCGGTATTTTGGATACCATACTCCGGCGACTCGCCATGTTTCTCGAAAAATCCGAGGCGCTGAAACGTAAGGTGAAAGGCGCCATGGTATATCCTGCGGTCGTTGTCACCATAGCGATGGCCGTCGTCGCCGTGTTGCTGCTGTTCGTTATTCCTGTTTTCAAAGAGATGTTCGCGGGTGACAATCAAAAGCTACCGGCGCCTACGCTGCTCGTTATGGCCATGAGCGATTTTCTTCAGAAATATATTATTCACATAATTGTTTTTATGGTGCTGTTTTACTTGGTCTTCCGTAAATTTAAAGCCACCAAGGGCGGCAGGGAATTTCTCGACCGGGTGGCCCTCAAGTCGCCCGTGATAGGCAGTCTGTTGCGCAAGGTCGCAGTGGCGCGATTCTGTTCCACGTTGGGCACGATGATCTCCAGTGGTGTGGCTATTCTCGATGCCCTCGAGGTGACGGCGAAAACCGCGGGGAACGTGGTCATCGAAAAGGCCATCATGAAGACTCGGGAGGCGATTTCCGAAGGGCGATCCATCGCCGAGCCGCTGATGGAGACGGGAGTCTTTCCCGGAATGGTCGTTCGTATGATTGCGGTCGGTGAGGCGACGGGCGCCTTGGACGCCATGCTCGCCAAGATTTCCGAATTCTACGACGAAGAAGTGGATGCCGCAGTTGAAGGCCTTACTCAGCTCATGGAGCCGCTTATGATTGTATTCCTGGGGGGAGTCTGCGGCGGCATGGTTATCGCCATGTACCTACCGGTCTTCTCGATGGCGGGTGTTATATCCGGCGAAAAGTAGCGTCTCGAGCAGCGTCGCACGGAGGGGGCTGCATAAAAACGGGGCGCGGCGGGGGCAACAGAGCCAATAGTAACCCTTCAGTTACGGGCGGACTATTTTGAATGTATGTTTTTACCGGCGATGTAGAGGACAATGTTGGATGAGGAATTGTGCGAGACTGGAGCTGGAGTTTCCTCGTGGCGATAAAACATTGTCCTCCTTATTTGGTTTTTCCTATGATCCCGGTGTTCAGGCGCGGCTCCGTCCGCCCGGGTGGAATTCTCAACAAGTAATCTAGGATCTTGCATCACGTTACCATTTAGATGCGGAGTACTGCACGAGACAACAAGCAAAAAGCTATAAAAGCGCCGTGCATGGTCCGTGCTGTAATGCGCTCCCCCTCCACCACCTGGCGTCGAATGGTCGCAATCTCCCGGTAAACGCCGGGTAAAAACAGCGCTGCGTGGCTCCAGTAGGTATTTTGCTTTTTTGACTTGACAAAGTAATATTTGAGTATACCCTAAAAATATAGCTAAGGGAACCTCTATTTCAGGAAAATACCTGCGGATCTTGAAAGGGTTCAGAAAGCGAAAGGTGGTGCTCCGACCCATGAACCATCACCCTAAAACATTCATCTACAGATGGCCCAAACCCATATGCTGAATGGAACTCACGTACGAGAGGCCCAATCCGCCAAGAGTCCTCTCCCAATAGTCCTTCTTTCACAATCACATGGCTAATACCAAAGTGCTTTCCAACGAGTAACATTCGTGAAGAGTCTTTTTGGGAAGCTAGGTTTTTTCGACGTCTATCTGAGAATGTTTAATATGCCGAAAGCGGCCTTTTCTCCTTGAGAAAAGCCGGTTTCGGCCATTTCAAAGTTCTTGGAGAGGGGTTCGGGGAGAAGCCTTCTTTCAAGAAGGTTCTCCCCGATATTACTTCTTTGGCTGCGC
>JBBRBO010000024.1:0-37081 GCA_038205805.1 Desulfomonilales bacterium | reverse complement strand
CCCAAACCCCTCTCCAAGAACTTTCAAAATAGCCGCAAGTGCCTTTTCTCAAGGAGAAATAGCAACTTGCGGTGCATTTAAACATTCTTTCATAGTAGTTAGGGAAACCTGCTCTTACAAAAATGTCCTTCACCTATATTCCTCGTTCGACAGCACATTGGTATTAGAAGTAGCTGTGAAGTCCCGGCAGATAATTCACGCCAAAATAGGTAAAGAGCACGGCCATGAAACCCACCACCGACAAGAGCGCGGATTTGGTTCCCGACCAGCCGGCGGATAGTCGCGCATGCAAGAAAGCTGAATAGATAAGCCATGTGATGAGCGACCAGGTCTCCTTTGGATCCCATGACCAATAGGTTCCCCACGCATGATCGGCCCAGGCCGCTCCGGTGACGATACCGACGGTCAACATGGGCAAGCCGGCGAGCACCGACCTGTAGACAATCTCATCCAACAAGCCCTGATTGGGTAAGATATTCGCCATGGTCTTAGATGACGCGCTGATCAGCAAGAGCAATGCCGCAAAGAACGACACGGCGAAGCCGGCGTACCCCAGGAAACAACTCACCACATGCGCCGTAAGCCAATTCGACTGGAGGGCGGGTATAAGCGGCTTAATATTGGAATCCAACAGAAAAGTGGACGCTAGAATAAGAAAAACCACCGGAGCGCCGAAGAGCACAATAATATCCGACCCGTACTTGTATCTGACGAAGATGAGGGCCAGAGCAATCGACCAGGCGAAGAACACCAGCGACTCATAAAGGTTGGAAAGTGGGGCGTGACCTATGCCCATTGCGTAGGATTCCTGCCACCTACAGAGGATTGCCCCTGTGTGGGCGGCGAACACCAGGATCAAGAGCGCATAGAGAACGTTATTTGCCCGTCCCGCGGTAGTCCGCGCTACGGTCGCCACGAGATACGCCACTCCCACAGCCATATATCCGAACGTAACATACGAGGTAAGATCCACACTGGTCATATATCATTACACCGCTACTATTTAGTCGCTGAAGAGAAAGCGTTTTCCACGCTTTTCCGGAAGTCGGTCCTGAATTTGCGGCTTGCGCCGGTTATAGTAAAAGAATCCCCATTGGGACCCTTTTCGGAGCGAACCGCGAGCCATGCGTAATTCAAAAACAGAATGAAGCTAAAACCCGCTATGAGAAGAACGCTGCCGATCCACACGAATAAAGCCCCAGGATCGTAGTTGATTTGCAAGCCGGTTGTATGCAGAGAATTGTAATCCACATACCGTAGCGCCCCGACGTCCAAGGGAACCGCCTTTTCTCCTTTGTGGAGACTCAGGGTTCGTGAGGCGCCGCCGGGTTCCGTTAGCTTCACGTCCACCCCGGCGCCACGGGTGGTCACCCCGGGATCAAAGCTTTGCAGTTGCAGTTCGGCTCCGTTGGCCAGAGCAGCCCGTTTCCGTGGTTCCAGCACGAGATCCTGTTCCAAGCCCGACGGGTCGGTGTACTTGAGAGTCACGTCCTTCACACCAATCACTTTGTAGTCCGCTTGGTAAAGAGAAAGCCGGCGATAGGTCAAGGGATGATTTACTCGTATGTCCCCTGAAGCGACTTGTTTTCCCTCTTCGAGAAGTCGCACATCACTGCGATACTCCTTGGGTTCACCGGAGGCGTACCGCTGAAGGGTGAACTTATCCACGGCTATCTCGAAGGGAAGGGTCGCCTGCTTGCCGTTTTGCAGCGTTAAACGACTTTCGGTAGTCCCTTCGGTGATTTGGATGCGCCCTTTGTACCCGTAAACCGCCCCGAGAAGGCCACCCAGCAGGATTATTATGATGCCTACATGAAGCAAGGGAAAGCCAAGCAGTCCCACTCTGTGTTTCACCCACACAAGACCGTCGGCAGGGGCTCCGAGGGCGATCGGGGCGCCTCCCATTAGGCCGGTTCCCACGTCTTCGAGTAGGGCGGGTGACCTCTTTGCTGCGGCTGTGGGTGTCCTCTTAAGCGAGAACTGTTTACGCCGACCCGTTCCGTTCCATTCGGCTATGATTGGCGGCATGCGTTTGATAAGACACGCGATCAAGCTCAGCGCCAACAGGATAAGCAGAAGGATGAACCACCAACTACGATAGATGTTGTGAATTTCCAGAATGAGAGCCAGCCTCGCCTTGAAGGTCATGCCCAAAGCGGTTTCCGGCGCCAATGTTTGCGGAATAACGGTTCCCAAGATTGAACCGGCCGCAAGGAGAAATAGGAGTGTTATAGCGGTCTTCACGGAAGTGAAGAAGGCAAATATTTCGGTCAAAACGCCGGAGCGGTTCGTACCGGGTTTCTTGTTGCTCATACGGAGTCCCAATGTGAGAAATGCGTGGACTCGTTTCCACGTGCGAATGTCTTATATAGCACTTATTAGCGCCCCAGAGCAACGGACGCAAGCCGGAGCGGGCTTGAGGACCGGAGAACGGCGCTCACACTCAATGACGTCGGCATATTCGCCTACACACGAAGCGGTCAGGTAAGGGGGGACTTTGGTTTGTTGCGACCTGCCTGGACGCCCGAACACGCGTAGGAGATCGAAGACACGGCGGAGCGGCCCCGGCGCCTTTCCTCCGATCTATTCAGCGTTTGCGGATTGATACGCGGCAATAAAATGATCCACATATGTGGCTATGGATTCGCGGATCTTTTCCTGCAGGGACTCTATGTTGATAAAGCCTATGGAACCGGCTTCCCACGTAGCTGAACTCGTCGTGATGGTAGGATCGTAGACCAGACCGACATCTTGCTTGAGCTGGACATCCAATGAAAAGAAGTAGCTACCCAAGTATTTGACGGTGTTTACACTAACGTACAGCCACGGACGCCCCAGCGTGTTCCGCCATACGTCAAAGGGCAACACGCGAATATTCGCCCCCTCGAGAGCCTTTTCGACTTCCGCTTGCAAAAGGGACACATCCAGGCCGTCAGCCGCCGCATCTTGTTTGACGCCTTCTATGACCACGACCACACCGGATAAACCCCGGAGAGTCTCTTTTGTGTATTCGCTGATATTCATGCGGCCCCCCTTCCCTTCGGCAAACGGCGCATGGCCGACCTCTTTAAAATTTCGTGGCGGCTTACCGGGTTTGATACCAACGCCTAATCACGGAAATAATAGTTGAAAGAAAGTATGAGTCCCAAAACCCTCTCCAAGGACTTTCGCAATTGCCGAACCGGCTCTTCCCAAGGAGAAAGTCCCGCTTTCGGCGATTATCACGAATTTTCTTGGAAATAGACTGGAAAAACCTACTTTGCTACAAAAGCTCCGCCGATCTTACTTCTGTGAAAGCATATAAGTATGAGACGGCTTCGCTCCGGCGGTAAGAAAAGTAAAGCCGACCTTCACACGTCCGGTCGGCGCGTACTCATTCTGACCTTCATTATGTAAAGTTCTGCCCTGCCGGCGGCTCGCTGAGGAGTTATGGAGGCGCGCGGTCATGAGTGCGCCTACGCTCGTCACCAGCAGACGCCGGTTCAGCGCCTCACCGGTAGCTCAATACCACGATCAGCAGTGGACCGCATGGGTGTATTCGCCGAACACGCCTCTCAGCACTCCGCAAATCTCACCCAAAGTGGCTCTTTGCTTCACCGCCTCGAGTATCAGAGGCATGAGGTTTTCCGTGCCTTCCGCGGCGGTCTTTAGCTTGCCCAGTGTGGCCTTGACGGCGTCATTGTCCCTTTTGGAGCGATTCTCGGCCAAGCGGTCCACCTGCGTTTTACCCACGGAAGGATCGACCCTCAAGAGGTTCTTCGGGGATACTTCCTCAGTCTGGAACTTATTCACTCCCACGATAATCCGGTCGTTCGACTCGATGTCTAATTGGAATTTGTAGGCGCTGTCTTGGATTTCGTCCTCAATGAACCCGCACTCGACGGCGCGAACGGCGCCGCCCATGTCATCTATCTTCTTGATGTATTCAAACGCCTTCTTTTCGATGTCGTCGGTGAGAGCTTCAATGAAATACGAGCCCGCCAAGGGATCAACCGTGTCCGCCACACCCGTCTCATAGCCGATAACCTGCTGAGTTCTCAGCGCAATTTGCACCGACTCTTGAGAAGGTAAGGCAAAGGCCTCATCTCGCGAGTTGGTGTGCAGCGATTGCGTGCCGCCAAGGACTGCGGACATGGCCTGGAAAGCCACTCTCATGACGTTATTTTCCGGCTGCTGGGCCGTGAGTGTGCATCCTGCGGTCTGGGTGTGGAATCGCAGCATCATGGCTCTGGGATTCGTCGCGTTGAAGCGCTCTTTCATGATCTTGGCCCACATGCGTCGGGCGGCGCGGTACTTGGCCACTTCTTCGAGGAAATCCTGGTGAGAGTTAAAGAAAAAGCTCAGTCTCTCACCGAAGGCGTTCACGTCAAGACCGGTGTCGACGGCGGCCTGTACGTAGGCTATACCGTTGGCGAGGGTAAAGGCGACTTCCTGCACCGCCGTAGAGCCCGCCTCACGAATGTGGTAGCCGCTGATGCTGATGGTATTCCATTGAGGCACGTGTTCGTTGCAGAAGGCGAATATATCCGTGATGATCCGCATGGATTGTTTCGGCGGAAAGATATACGTGCCGCGGGCGGGATACTCTTTTAAGATGTCGTTTTGGATGGTGCCCCGAAGTGATGAGGCCGCTCCACCCTGTTGTTCGGCAACGGCGATATACATGGCCAGGAGCACGGCGGCAGGCGCGTTAATGGTCATGGAGGTGCTGATCGACGCGAGGTCGATTCCGGCGAACAAGCGGGCTATGTCGTCAACGGTGTCGATTGCGACGCCCACTTTTCCTACTTCACCGGCCGCTAGTTCATGGTCGGAATCGTAGCCGATCTGCGTCGGCAGGTCGAAGGCCACGGATAAACCGGTTTGTCCTTGCTGGATCAGGTACTTAAAGCGCTTGTTTGTCTCGTCGGCGCTGCCGAAGCCCGCGTATTGCCGCATGGTCCAAAACCGACCCCTATACATCGTGGGTTGGACGCCGCGCGTAAAGGGATAGCTGCCCGGCATACCCAGGTCGCGAGATACATCGAATCCGGCTTCATCCCACGGCCAATATACTCGTTTGACGGGAAGCTCCGATACGGTGAGAAATTCCTTTTTGCGCTCCGGGCGCTTTGCCAGCTTGGTTTGCAACTCGGCGTCACATTTCTGAACGACGTCCTTAAAATTGTCCTGCACGCTCCACCTCCGCGATTTGCACTATCATCCTATTACGGGTGAAAACAACATTCGATAAGCGATTGGTCCGGCGCCGACAGCGACTTTGAACATGCGTTTCGCCGACGCTGTCCAACAGCCTCCAAGCGGCTGCGCTTCGGTGTGGACCTGTTGAAGATCTAGTTTTCTCGTGGGTTATGCCGGCCTCCGCAGCGGTGGTCGGCGTGAGCGAGCGATTTCACCCTAATACCAACACCCAATCAAAAAGTAAGATTGGAGAGAACCTTCTTGAAGGAAGTTTCTCCCCAAACCCCTCTCCAAGAACTTTCAAAATAGCCGCAAGTGCCTTTTCTCAAGGAGAAAAAGCCACTTGCGGTGCATTTAAACATTCTTTCATAGTAGTTAGGGAAACCTGCTCTTACAAAAAGGTCCTTCACCTATATTCCTCGTTCGACAGCCCATTGCTATGAGACGCATCTCTCCGGCGAACCGTACATGGTTCCACATGAGCGAACCAATCATGATGACCTGTTCGCATGGCTCTCCAGGCGGAACAACCGCCTAATCTTTGTCCTTCTTCTTGCGATCCACTTTGCACGAAATTCCGAGGCCCTGGAAAGCCGTTTCAAAGCACCCATTGCAGGAAATGCACGTGGCTTCGGCGGATTCGTCGGATTTCCATTTATTGATGAGGTCCGGCTCCCGGATGAACGGGCGAGACATGGCCACGTAGTCCGCCCTGCGCTCGGATAGTATGTCGTTGATGACCTTCAAGGATCTGATACCACCTACGGTTATGATGGGCGTGCCCACGGATCGTTTGAAGAAAGCGGCTATGTCGGCCAGGTAGCCTTCATCTTCATGTGTTTTGATCTTCTTGCGGATCGGCCCGAGCTTGGGTGAAGAAGCGGCGTTGCCTGCGCTGACTTCTATGGCCGTGATTCCGTCGGCTTCCAGTCGCTGAGCGATTTTGACGGAGTCCTCAGGCGTAAGGCCGCCTTCCACGAAGTCGTGGCCGCTCAACTTGATAAGGACAGGGAAGTCCGAGCCCACTTCGGCTTTCACGGCCTCCATCACTTCGCCCAGGAAACGGTATCGCGCGTTCGGGGAACCGCCGTATGCGTCGCTGCGCTGATTCCAATAGGGCGAGAGAAATTGATTTATGCCGTAGCCGTGGGCTCCGTGTAACTGAACGCCGTCGAAACCGGCTTTCTTGGCGCGAAGGGCCGCCGCCGCGTATGCCTCCACCAAGACGCCAATATCCTGCTTTGACATCTCAATGGGCACATTGCCCGATACGGAATCAGGTATCGGCGAAGGCGCCCACAAAGCGTCTCCAGGCTTGAAAAGGTTTGGGTCCGCTCTGGAACCGGTGTGCACAATCTGAGGTATAATACTTCCGTCGTGTTCATGGACGACCGCCGCCAAACGCGCAAGACCGTCGATCTGAGCGTCCTCATAGATACCCACCATGCGCGGCAATTGAGCGCCGTTCGTCATGATGTATTGGTATCCCGTGACGATGAGCCCCACCCCACCGGCCGCTAAGTCTTTATACATACGCAGGGTAGTATCAGTTACATAGCCGTTTTCGTCACCCGTGCCAGTCCAGGTGGCCGAACGTACGCTTCGGTTCCTCAGCTCAATGGGTCCCAAGCTGGTTTTTTCGAAAAATTCCGGCATAGTATTGTATCACTTGGTAGGAAGCTTGGCCTGCCGGGTCTCGCCGAGGATGACGAGACCCGACCGGGCGATTACCCTAAAACGACAAGCACGTCACCTACTTGGTAGGATTCGCCTTCCTTACATTTCATTTCCTTCACGGTCCCTGATTCGGTGGCCGCCACGGGAAGTTCCATTTTCATAGCTTCGATGATTACCAGTTCGTCTTCTTCAGAAACGGTTTGTCCGACTTGGGCCTTCACGGCAATAACCTTACCGTTCATGGGCATAGTAATTTCCGCCATTCCACGCCTCCTGCTGATTTTGAAACGAATGCCTTACGGCGAGACATAGTACACCATTTACCTTGCGGGCGCCTCAAAAAAAGAGTCGGCGCTTGACCACGTACGATAAATGTTTGTGCCTTGTTGAAGAGAAGAGAACGCGACGCGATGCGCCGAAGAGAATAAAAGAGCCCCTACACAGGGGCTCTTACAGATCTAGTGCGCGTCCGAAGTAGGCTGACAGATCTCCATCAGCACACCGTGGCTCGCCTTAGGGTGCATAAAAGCTATGGACATCCCGTGAGCGCCCGCCCGTGGTTTTTCATCTATCAGTTTCACGCCTCTAGCCTTAAGCTCCTCGATCGCTTCAGCGATGTCATCCACCTCGAAAGCTATGTGGTGAAGGCCTTCGCCGTTCTTATCCACAAACTTCTTGATTGCGGACTCACCGGAAGCGTCCTGCAGCAGTTCGATGGAGCTTTCGCCCACAGGGATAAACCCGATTTTCATACCCTGGAATTCCTCGGTATGTGTAACTTCCAACGGCAGGCCTTCCGTGAAAAAGCCCAGCGCCGAGTCCAGGTCTTTCACTGCGATACCTAAGTGAGCTATGCGCTTGATCTTCATTGCAGCCTCATGATGTTCTTTAGGATTCGGATGAGGAAGATGACGAGGAATCGGACCCACTGGGCTTTTTGGCGTAGTCGGTAACGTACCAACCCGATCCTTTTAGATGAAAAGAAGAATGGGAGATGAGTCGATGAGATTTGCCGCCGCAGGTGGGGCATTTATCAACGACGGGGTCGGAAAATTTTTGCCATTCCTCAAATTCATGGCCGCACTTATCACACCGATATTCGTAAATTGGCATGGGGAACAACCTCCGTGAGGGTCAAAGTAGACGGGCTCGTCGAGCTTGGAATCTCAGATATGAGTCCCGTATAGTTCAAGCAAATAGTCCGTATTGCAGGCTCCTCTAAGGATTTCGCCCGTAATACCGTGTACGACACGTTCCTCGGCATCCCGTTCCTGTGTTCCGGCGAAAAAATCGACGCCAAAGGATTCGAAGCGGACAATGTGCACAAGTTCGTGAGTAAGGGTGAAGAGGGCTAGGGTCCATAGGTCGTGACCGGTGGTTCTTAGGAGCGCTGCCAGGATATTAGGGTCCTGCAGAACGACACCGTACCGATCCCGACCGCCCTTGCCCGCTGGTCGAGTTAGTTTTACCACTTGCGCAAAGGCTGAATCAACATGAAGACTGCGGTTCACGTGCCTACGAGTAAGCACGTGATACGGTCTCCGCGTCCAGTCTTCGGTAAGATCAAAGTAGCCGTGCGTAAGAGTTTCAGCCAAGGAAGCGGCTTTACCAATTGTATGTAAGTCCGAATTCGTAAAGAGTCCCGCTGCGTTCATGGCCGGAAACGTCCTACTTATTCTTATGTCTTTGCTTTGCCCGAAGTTTTTTGTGTTTGTGCTTGCGCATCTTTTTTCTACGCTTTTTTACAATACTCCCCATTAAGTACCTCTCCGTTATAGTTCAACTTTTAGAATAACATGTCCGTGGGATAAAACAAGGGAAAAATGCATACAACCTGACCGTAGAGGTTCATTCCTCCCCTTCCAGCGATGGTCCATCATCACCCACCACGAAGGACATTATCAAGATCATGAGAATACGAGACCGTCGTATGTTTCCATGCGCTGAGTAAGAGTCTGTCTTTTAGTTCGATGAAAGGTTACCGTGATCTCGGTAATCGGTGCGCATAGATATGGTATATTTAATACTTCCGAACAAATAGTCAACCCAGCCGTACAACATTCAGCGCCGAATTGGGCACGATTCCTAAACACCAGCAGAATGTGGGACAATTTGCTTCGGCTCGCAGGCGAGAGACGGCGCCCGTCGGATGACCGGACTCCATTGCATTCCAAATTAGGCCCCGGTTGTGGCGAACGAGCACAAACATTCTCACGGCGGCTCTGATTTTCATGGACGGGCGGTGATCTTGACACCGATACTAAAGTTACGTATACCTGATCTTATCACAAGTATGCGTATTTCAATGTCACCGGGGAAATTTTATGCGAATCACTACGACCAGCAGATACGGGGTACGGGCTTTATTTGATGTGGCGTATCACGGCGGCGGACAACCAACTCAAATAAAAGACATATCCCGAAGACAGAAAATCTCCCAACGGTACCTGGAACAAATCTTCAACAAACTGCTGAAAGCGGGTCTTCTCAAGAGCCGCAGAGGTCCCAAAGGCGGATATATGCTGGCCCGTGACGCCTCTGAGATCACTGTGAGCGATATTATCGGCGCGGCGCAAGGCCCGATTGTCCCTGTCCGCTGCCTGAGCCCCAGTGAAACGAAGACAAAGCAGTGCGACATCCTTACAGGCTGTATTACAAGGCACGTATGGCACGAAACGCAGAAGCTTCTTGTGGATTACTACAGTTCCGTGTCCATAGCTGATTTGTGCGCCTTGGCCCGCAAACAAGGAGTCACCAGAGATCTCGACCACAAATACATGTACTTTATTTAGACGTTTGGGGCCGATCCACACAACCCAGGGACTCAAAACCGCCGGGGTTTACCCTGCGTAGTCGCATGACCGACCAATTTTCGGCGTCCACGCTGAATGGCCGACAAGCGGCGGCGAAGCGACTTCCCCAAAATTGCCGCTCCTCATTCGACCGCTTATCTTCGGTCAGACGACGTGACTCGGCCTTGAAACGCTCCTTCACCATGTAACTTCCCGCCGCCGTTGCTCCGGTGGGCGACGGATTCGCCGTGCGCGCCGCTCGGAGCCCCGCCGCAATAAACTTGCTCTCAAGAGCCGCGGACCAATCCACTTGCCGATGAAGTGCGCCGGATTTTTCGCAATCCGCCGTATTCCTTTGCAATCCCTAAGATATATGTTACTAAAGGAACCGTTCACCGGGTCGGGCGTCCGCTTGGAAGCACGTCGCCACGACTCGAAGGCGAGATGAGTTCCCTTCCGCCCTTGATGCGACCGACGACGCCTCAGCTTCGTGAACCGGGACATACGAACGCACGATTCACACTCTACTCGAAGGCGGTGAAAGGCCGCAGGAGTCTCCTGTGAAGATACGATTTCTGCCATTTATCGGGGCGCTTTTGATCGCCTGCGCCTTTACGTTGGGACTAACGGGTTCAACCGCGGTGTCCCGCCTTGTCGGCGCTGCGGAGGCGGCGGAGAACGGCCCAAGCTCAGGCGCCGATTCCGAATGGAAAAGCGACGAGTTGAATCTCTTGGGCGTGGGTATGGCCATAGGCGACGTCGAAGGGAACGGCGCAAAAAACATTATCCTCATAGACCCCTCCACGGTATACGTGTATAGATTGGCTCAGAACGTCATGAGCTTAGTCACCGAATATTCGACCAGTTCTCTCGAACTGAAAAGCGTGGACACCTTTAGGCCGACCAAGAACGGGCCTGACCGCATTTATCTTTCAGCCCAGAACCGAGGCGCGGTGGCCTCGTTAGTCCTGGAGCTGCGCAAGAACACCCTTGTCCCGGTGATCGAAAACTCGCCGTATTTCCTGCGTGTTATCGAATACCCAACACGAGGCAAATACCTCCTGGGTCAACAGCGAGGGATGCGCCGCATGTATGACGGCCCGGTCTACCAAATGCAGGACACGGGATCGTCGCTCCAGGTGGGGCCGCGGTTCGGTATCCCCTTGAAGATACCCGTGTTCGGGTTCACCATTGGGGACTTTGCAGGGAACCGCACGCCGCTCATAGCCGCTTTCGACAGATCGGACCACATCCGCATCTACACGCCGCAAGGGAAGAAGCTCTTCGTAACCCAGGAATTTTACGGCGGCGCGGATAGTGTACTCCGTTGGCGTGGCCCGGAAGTTCGTGAAAGTGAGTCGCGCAAACTCAACGACGAGGAAGTGGAGTTTTTCCGCCCGAGACTCATAGCCTTGGACGATTACCGACGCGGAATCCACCAGTTACTCACATTCTACCATTCGTCTAAGACCCGGAGGCTGCTGTCGCAAACCAAGATGCTGGAAGAAGGCCAAATCATGGGCCTCAAGTGGAACGGCGACGCCCTTGTGGAACTATGGAGCACCCCCAAGCTTCAGGGCATGATCACGGATTTTGCCGTGGACGCCTCCGACCCTTCGGGACGACGCAAGCTCGTCGTGCTGGAGCGCAAGAAGACGGACTGGCTTGCGTTTCTGCGTTCCAAGAGCCAAGTTCGCATCTACGACTTGGACACATACCTCAAAGGACAATAGCCTATGACCCACGACGATCTCGCCCGCCAAATCGGTACTTTCTTCGTGGTGGGATTCCACGGCGTAACGTTCTCCCCCGAACTGCGGGGATTCCTTGACGCCATGCAGCCGGCGGGCGTTGTCCTTTTCAGCCGCAACATCGAGGATGCGCGGCAGGTAACGGAACTGAACGCCGGGATTCAGGAACACGCCTGGGCGCAATGGGGACACGGCATCTTCATCAGCGTGGATCAGGAGGGCGGCAGGGTCGCTCGCCTGAAACAGCCCTTCACTGATGCGCCGCCGGCGATGGAGCTTGCCGGTCTGGAGCACCCTCAGCAACAAGTGGCTCGTCTGGCCCGTCGCATGGCTGAGGAGCTACGATTCGCGGGCTTCAACGTGGATTTCACCCCGGTGTTGGATGTCCTAAGCGATACCCTGGACGTCAGGGACACGGTTATCGGCGACAGATCCTTCGGGACAGACGGACAAATCGTAAGCGAATTGGGCGCCCTTGTGATTCGGGAGATGCACGCTCAGGGCGTGATCGCCTGCGGAAAACATTTCCCCGGCCACGGAGGAGTGAAGGCGGATTCGCACAAGACTCTGCCTGTTGATGCCAGACCTGCGGACGTTCTCGAGCGCGTGGACATGGCGCCCTTCCGTTTCGCCATTGGGCGGGATATCGGCATGATAATGACGGCGCACCTGCTCTATCCAGAGTTGGATGCGGACTACCCGGCGACCTTCTCGCGCAAAATACTCACCGACATTTTGCGGCTGCGCTTGGATTTCCGAGGCGTCATTATCACCGACGACCTGGAAATGGGAGCGGTCAACCGCTTCGGCGACATACCTCAAGCGGGTGTGGCCGCTTTGCAGGCCGGCGCGGACATCCTGTTGGTGTGCAATTCACCCGAGAAGGCGTTGCAGGTCAAGGCTGCGGTTTCGGCGGCCCTCGATCAACTGAACGCAGGGGAGTTGGAGGCATCTTTACGGCGAATCCGGTTGCTCCGTGAGCGCTTCGCAGAGTCCATGCAACCGGCTTCCGTTGAGGCGCTTGCGGGTTATTTTCGGGTTTAGGCGCCAACGTTAACTGAAGGAGATGGGTGTCTCGGTCGCTATGTAGGCGCTCCAGGTTCATTATTTCCGCCGTAGGGCGATCAGCCAAGAACGCATGCTCGCCGTCACTGGTGAACTGCTGAATATTGTCGATGCAGCCCAGGATATGCAACAAACAGAGCCGCTTGCGCATTGGACGCGGAATGATAGTTCTCCCCGTAATATCTTTTGTTATTGTTTCGGAAGGTTAATACAAAGTAGTCGGCATCCCGGATGGATGCGCGGTGTCGGCGCAGAACCGACTAAAGCGCCGAAGACGCGACCCCTACTTACCAGATTAGCAAACGGAATTCGACTTGTCAACCCAAAAATGAAAAAGGGGTTAAAACGCCCAAACACCCAAAACGGCTATGAGAGCCGCATCGACGTACGAAGACTCGCCACCCGCCTCTTTTTGACCTGTTCCCTCATGCTCACCTTGCGTCTCAATCCCCGAGAGCGCGTACGCGCTATGCCTCTTCCTCGATACCCAGCGCCTTAAGTAGTCTGAAAAGAGCGAACCGGGATACTCCCAGGAGTTCCGCGGCGGCGCGACGAGTGCCGCCGGTTCTCTCCAGCGCTTGCTCGAGAATTGCACGACGAAACTTGTCCATTGCCTCTTGCAGAGAACAAACTCCAGGAAACGGCGTAGTATAGTTCCATGCCTCATTCCTAGCGGTGTGAGCAAGTCCCGGGTGATCGGAAGACATGGGATCCGTTCCCGATAGAATCAAACCGCGTTCCAAGACATCGGCGAGTTCACGGAGATTTCCCGGCCAGTTGTGCTCTGTCAAGGCTTTCATCGTCGAAGCGTCAATGATCGGACTATGCGTGAGCCGCATTCGGGTGGAAAGCGATTCCTTCATGGTCCGGTTGAGCGTCGGCAGATCCGTTCTTGAGGGATTGGAGGCTCCCATCATGTCGCGCCGGATACGGCCGAGTTTTTGGTGTTCGTGTTCGGAAAGTGAACCTAAGCACACCCCCATCAGCGTAAGAGATTTTCAGCGGTGAAGACGGACGGTTGCTCAGTCTCATCGAGTTCGTTGCTGTCCGGCAGTTTCTCGCTAAAATGTTTACGGATACGCTGAACATCCATGGCCGTGATGCCGCGGATTGCAATGAGTTCTTCGTCGCGTGCCCCGAGTATAGCCTTGACGCTGCCCATCGCCCCGAGCAATACGCTGCGTTTTTTAGCTCCAATACCGGGCACGGTATCCAGCGACGACTTGATGACGCTCTTCCCGCGGCTCTCGGTGTGAAACGCATGGGCGAACCGATGGGCCTCGTCACGCACCTGCATGAGCAAATGCAGCCCTGCGTCTCCTTTGGGGAAAACGACCTCGTTCTTGCGGTTGGGGAGAAAGAACTTCTCGTCGGCTCCCTGGGCTCTCGCCTTGGCTATGGACACCACAGGGGGCGCATCTTGGCCCAAAGACTCTCGGAGCGCCAGACACGCCGCGTTCAACTGAGACTTCCCGCCGTCAATGAGAAATAGGTCAGGGAGCGGGTCTTCATCTCGGTGGGACAAACGCCGAGTAAGCGTCTGGTGGATCATGCCGGGGTCGTCCTGGTTGCTGTAATCCCGTATCTTGAACTTGCGATAGGAGGTCTTGTCGGGCTTGCCGTCTCGGAAGCACACCTTTACTCCCACTGAATCACTGCCGGCGTTATTCGAGATGTCGTAGCCCTCTATGGTTAAGGGCCTTTGAGTGAGTTTCAACTGTGCGGCTATACGGTCAAGGGTCTTTTCAACACCGACCTGGTGCTTTTCACGCTGCAGGGCGTCGTGGGCGTTCTTCAAGGCCAGTTGCAGGAGCTTCGCGCCGTGTCCTCGTGAGGGGACCCTCACCACGACCTTGCTGCCGCGCAATTCAGAGAGCCATGACGCTATGAGTTCCGGGCTCTCTATGGGCAGGGACACCAGGATCTCCTTGGGCACGAACGATGCGGCGCTGTAGAATTGTTTTATACAGCCCGCCAAGGCCTCTTCGGTTTCCAGAGCACGATTGCGAAAGGCAAAAGACTCGCCCGAGAGCAAAGCCCCTTTGCGGAAAGACAGTATCTGAAAGACAAAAACATCCGGGTCGTCTTTGATTATAGCCGCGACATCCATATCCTTTAGGTGGAAGAACGAGACGTTTTGGGCCTCGACCGTGCGCTCGATGGAGGTGAGTTGATCGCGCAGTCGTGCGGCTTCCTCGAAGCGTAGCTCAGTCGCGGCATCGTTCATTTTCACCTTGAGATCCTTTAGGAGATCGCCGCTTCGCCCCAGCAACAGGAGCGATATGGCGTGGATCATGCGGCCGTACTCTTCTTGAGTCACTTTGCCCGCGCATGGACAGAGACACTTCCTCATTTGGCAATTGAGACACGGCCGTTTGCACGTCTGGAGTTGTCTATCGGTGCATTGTCGCAGGGGAAAGAGCTTACGGATGAAGTTGAGCGTTACCTTGGCGTCTTGGGCCGACGAATACGGCCCGAAGTAGCGTTCGCCGTCGGGTTTGATCTTTTGCGTGCGAACCAGAGTCAGCCGAGGAAACTTATGGGAAACGTTCAGACGCAGCGAAAAGAAGGATTTGTCGTCGCGCAGATCAATATTGTATTTCGGTTTATATTGTTTGATGAGATTGTTTTCAAGGATGAGGGCTTCTTTTTCCGTGTCCGTCAGGATGGTCTCGATGGAATCCACGTGAGAGAGCAAATACTGCACGGTAGGGCGCTCGTCGCCATGCTTGAGGAAATAGCTGCGAACCCGATTTCTCAAATTCGTGGCTTTGCCTACGTAGAGCACCGTTCCTTTCGGATCGAGCATCTTGTATACCCCCGGACTCGAGGGTAATCGCTTGAGAAAATCGTCTGTTACCGGCATGTAGCCTTACACCGTTCAGTAGAAGTTGTTTAGTTTCGCGAATTCAGGATAATGCCCCAGGCCGCGTACAAGACATAGAGCAGTAGAGATACAGGCATAAGCAAGGCGCGAATCTCCCGTGCAGGGAAGCCGCGTAACCGTTCACCCGGCGCGCACGAGGGCTTGGAACGGCGCCGTTCTCAGGAAAACCTTTGAGCTTAGGATAAATGCCTTATGCCGGTCGGTCAATAATCCTTGATTAGTAGTGGGTCAATTTACGTTTCCAAATAGAAAACTAATCGCGCTTAACCATAATTGGTATCTACACGCATAAAAATGTGAAACAACTACGAAAAAATCAGCCACGAGATCGGAATACGATAGTTGGCATTTTGATTAGGATGTAGTTGTAAATAAAGATGATACTATCTCTTTTGCTCTTCCTGATATATTTGGTCGGCTGGGGGGGCAAGGCGGAAAGGCACACGCGAACTCATGCCGGAAAAGCGTTCATACGAATGCGCAATAAAAGAAGTAATATTGGAGAGAACCTTCTTGAAAGAAGTTTCTCCCCAAACCCCTCTCCAAGAACTTTCAAAATAACCACAAGTGCCTTTTCTCAAGGAGAAAAAGCCACGTGCGGTGCATTTAAACATTCTTTCATAGTAGTTAGGGAAACCTGCTCTTACAAAAATGTCCTTCACCTATATTCCTCGTTCGACAGCACATTGGTATCAGATGTCGCAAAACAGCGGCTGAAATATGGTGCAATAGTTGAGTAAGTAACACCTTATGCTCTTGGGAATGATTCCTTTATTAGAATGTCCTACAAACGTTCTAACAAACATGGGTTGTATTCCCACGGGCCAAGAAGATTAAAAACCATTGGATATAGCCGTTTGCGGGGATTCTTTTCCGGTGTATTCTTATCGTTAGCAAAAACAAATCCAACCTTGTTATATAAAGCAATTGCAGGCTCGGAGTTGCGAGCATCAACAGTTATAATACGACAGCCTGTGCGATTTTCATCAGAAGCGAACAACAATTTTGTGATGTCTAACATATCTGTCCCCGCACCATTTCGATGAGAGTCCTTGCTTACCCCTAACCATGTAATTCTCACGGCAGGGTATGACTTCAAAAAATCTTTTTCGTCCGGCTTAGGGGCTATTTTCTTGACTGTTTTTTCTATTTTTACAGCATCATTGCAATAGCTTATGAACGCTAACGGCGGGAGATCATCATTGATTATTTCTTCGGTGGCTAACTCATACGTCTTAGTCAAAAGGAGTTTTTCAAATTGGAAAAACTCCTTTGTAAAAAATAGATTTATTTCCTCAATCCCGCAGTCGAAAACGTAAGATCCTTCGTCTCTTTCTACCGGTTGGAATATCCAATCTTTGTAGCGAAACTTATTTCTCTTGGTCGGCAATTTGCATGGCCTTGCGCTTTCGCGCTTTTTCAACAACTAATCTATGTACTTCATTCATAGGATGCCGAGTTCCTGTCACAAGTTGTTGCGGCTGTTTGCCGGGCCTTAGCTTTTCGAGAAGTTCTTCCGCTTCTTGATCTTTGAATATCCATGATAACGATTCTGGAAACGCCATAACTTATCTCCCTATACTGCGAAGCGAATACTCTATACCTAACCCCATTTTCAATAAAAAACTCTTTTCACCATATAAACATGGCCTGTTTCTTTCGCATCCCTTTCGCGATTTATCTGCTAAAATGTGATGAGTTGTTACTGTGGGCTTTGCAATTATAAAAGATTCCGCGTTCGAAAGTCAATTCCATTACCCAAAGGAAATCACCGATATCTGTGAGTATAAAGACAACCGTGTACCGCATAAGGTTCAATGACACGATATAGCATTTTGCCTCGAACCCTGTTGAAAACGCCCATTCTTCAAAAAGCTAATTGAGAATTCTTATGCGATCAAGCAGATAGGTTAGCATGTTGAACAGATTCACCGTACAAAATTGATTTCTAAGGATTGATTGCCTGGTAAAGGGCAACTCGATTCATTCGACTGTTCGCAACCCCGGATGCGCTGGAAATACTTTAAGGAGACTTGATGTGGATGTAGGCGGCGCTTGTTGGGATACCAAGACAAGGCAATACGAGACTCATCTTGTAAGTGGATCCAGTACGCTAATCTATGATTATACAATAGGCTGAGGAGAAAATCGTCCCTAAGAAAAATCGCACGCTCGTTTGACATCCGCGCAATAAGATATTGTTGCGGTCTCCTAACCTGCACGGATTCTGCGAAAAGAGGACTTTTGAAGTTCAAAGAATACATCATCCAAAGTTGACCGTACCCCTTCGGTTATGTGCGGGAGCGATACTGTAACTGTCCATTATTCGTAAATAGCAACCGCGATTTGCCGCTAGTAACTGAATGCTTACAGTTGACGGTGGATTTTGGTTGATCCATTCATTACTTTTTTGGTAATAATAGTGGTTTGGGCGGCGCGCTTTTTTCGACCGCCCTTCCTCGATCCCGGAGCCCATACATGAAAAAGAACGACGATCGGAAGCTTGCCGAGTCCGCTTTCTTGAGTGACAGAGGTAGGATTACCAATAAAGAACTCGCTCACAGACTCGGAGTTCATCCCGCCACCGTGGCCCGCTGGAAAAAACTGGACGAGTGGGACATCAAGCTCGTGCAGTCGGTAGGAGCCGGGGGAGACCTCGATCCCGCCGATGAAGATTCCTACACCACCGACTTACGTCATTTGGCCTTGCTTAACGAGAAGCTGGAGAATCATCTCCAAAAGGACGATCTCCTCACCTCGGAAGTACTCGAGTTGGCCGAGGCCAAGTATCACATTATGAGCTGTATGGAAGTCATTAACGACCGTTTCAGACTCCCCCTTTCTGATGAATTCGGAGACGAAGACATAGATTGACGTTGTTATAAGGAGAAATCATGATTGAAATCAGGTTTCATGGCAGGGGTGGGCAAGGCGCCGTCACATCCGCGGAACTCGTGGCGCAGGCAGCCATTGACTCTGGTAAATTCGCCACGGCCTTCCCCAGTTTTGGTCCCGAACGTCGCGGGGCGCCCGTTGTGGCGTTCGCCCGCGTGGATGACGCCCCCGTGCGTTTGCGCTCGAAGGTTTATCGGCCGGATGTGGTGGTGGTTCTCGATCCGTCGCTCCTAGAAATCGCCAACCCCACGGACGGCATCAAAGACGACGGTATCTTGGTCGTGAACACGAATCTCGATGAAAGCGCCCTGCGCAAGCAGCTCAATTACTCGGGGAAGCTCGCCATCGTAGATGCAAACACTATAGCAAAGGAAGTGCTGGGGCTGCCCATCACGAACACCACCATGGTGGGGGCTTTGGTCAAAGGCGCTGACATTCTTTCGGTTGAATCCTTGAAAGCGCCCTTTGAACGACGGTTCGGCAAAATAGCCGCACGCAACATCGCCGCCATGGAACGGGCCTTCACTGAGACACAACTGACCAATTAGTAGCGTGATCCACACTCTCGTAGCCTGTTTCACGTACGCTTATACGTTCCGCTCTCGACGAACCGATCCGGCCCACCAAGGCGGTTCGAGACGGCGGGAATATTCACCCCTTATCCCGACACATAACGCGCTTTTTACCCTACGGAGGAAAACGTGACCAAACCCATGGAAGAAATCTGCTGCACGGAAGTGGACACCGGCGGCGTCATCACGGAACCGGGGAACGCCTGTTGCTATCACACGGGAACCTGGCGATCTCAACGACCTGTTTACGACGAAGAGAAATGTATCCGCTGTTGGCGATGTTACGTCATGTGCCCTGACGCGGCCATTTCACCTGATTTCGATGAAAATAAATTCAAGTGGAATTTCGATTACTGCAAAGGTTGCGGCATTTGCGCACACGAATGCCCCGTGGACGCCATTCACATGATAGAGGAGGCGCAGTAATGGGCAAAAAAGTAGGAATCGAGGTCTCTATAGCCGCCGCGGACGCGGTCGGTCTTTGCGACGTGGACGTGATCGCCGCGTATCCCATCACGCCCCAAACCCATGTGGTGGAACACCTTTCGGAACTGGTGGCTGCCGGCCATCTGGATGCGGAATTCGTGCCGGTGGAATCCGAGCACTCGGCCATGAGCGTATGTTGCGGCTCGTCCGCAGTGGGCGCCCGCACGTTTACGGCTACGGCTTCGCAGGGACTGGCTCTTATGGCGGAAATCGTCTTCATCGCAGCGGGTATGCGTTTACCTATGGTGATGTTCCTGGCGAACCGCGCACTGAGCGCTCCCCTTTCCATCTGGAACGATCATTCCGACACCATGATGGTTCGTGACTGCGGTTGGGTTCAGGTCTTCTGCGAGAACGGCCAGGAAGTCTACGACGCCATGTTCCACGCCTTCCGTGTGTCCGAAGACCCGCGGGTGAGCCTACCCATGATCGTGAACGTGGACGGATTCAATCTCACGCACGTTATCGAGCCCATCGAGTTTTGGACCAAGGATATGGTGAAGGAGTATTTGCCGCCGTTCAAGCCCCTACAAACACTCTATCCGGACAAGGTCGTCAGCATGGGCGCCTTCGGTATGCCGGAAATCTACACTGAGCAAAAGTACGTGCACGACAAGGCCCTTTGGGACTCGAAACCCGTCGTGATCGAGGCGTGGAACGAGATGGCCAAGCTCACCGGCCGCCAATACAAACCCGTGGAAACGTATAAGACTGAAGGAGCGGAAACGCTTATCTTTGCAATGGGTTCCATCTGCGAAACAGCGTCCCTTGCGGTGGACGCTATGCGTGAGGCCGGGGAAAAGGTTGGTTTGGTGAAGCTGCGATTATGGCGCCCCTTCCCCATGGAAGAAGTGAAGCAGGTTCTGTCGAGCGCCAAGGACGTGATCGTGCTGGATAGAGCGGTGTCGGTGGGAGCTCCGAGCGCTCCCGTGACCTCCGAAATTCGATCACTCATGTACCACGAGCCGCAGCGGCCGAAGGTGCATTGCACGATAGCCGGTTTAGGCGGGAGAGACGTGACGCCCGAAGACGTAACCAACATGGTGAAACAATCACTCTCCGAAACTGAATACGATTCCCACTTCTACGGCGTTCGTCGGTAACGCAAGGGAGAACGCAAATGGCTGAAGCCAAACAGAAAGTCCTCAAACCAATAAAGAATTTCTCCTATGATGAACACATAAGCTCAGGCCACAGGGCGTGTCAGGGTTGCGCCGAAGTGTTGGCTGTGCGACATGTGCTCAAGGCGATCGGCGCGGATATGGTGCTGGCGATGGCTACGGGCTGCATGGAGATTATTTCATCGCCGTATCCGCTGACCTCCTGGAACGTGCCGTGGATCCACGTGGCGTTCGAGAACGCCGCAGCTGTGGGCGCGGGTGTGGAGTCCGGGCTGAAGGCGCTCCGTCGTAAGGGACGCATTCCCCAGAAGGACGTCACGGTGGTGGCGATGGGCGGTGACGGCGCTACTTCGGACATCGGCTTCCAAGCGTTGTCCGGCATGATGGAGCGCGGCCACAAGATGATTTACGTGTGCGTAGATAACGAGGCGTACATGAACACGGGCGTCCAGCGTTCATCATCAACGCCGTTCGGCGCCAGCACAACCACGTCTCCGGCGGGACGGGCTCGCCCGACGGGTCAGAACACGTGGAAGAAAGACATGCCGGCAATCGCGGCGGCGCACGGCATCCCATACGTGGCGACCGCTTGCCCCACATACTTCGCTGATTTGCAGAAGAAAGTAATCAAGGCCAAGGAAGCCGACGGGCCTGCTTATCTTCATATATTGTCCGTATGCCCTACAGGCTGGAGAATTCCGCCGAACAAGGCTATTGAATACGGCAAGTTAGCGGTAGATTCCGGTGTCTTCCCGCTCTATGAAGTGGAAAACGGCGTCTGGCGAATAACTCGCAAGGTGAAAGAGTTGGCCCCGGTGTCAACGTATTTCAAAGGCCAGGGACGCTATCGTCACTTGGACGAAACCATGATCGAGAAAATACAGAAGAAGACCAATGAGCGATGGGACTACCTGAATCGCTTGGCGGAGCTCACCGCCTGCCTTGGAACCAATCCCCAGACGGAAGGACCACCCGCCGTGTAGCACGTGAACGAAGGCACTATGGGGGAAACCCTTTTCAAGAGGGCTTTTCCCCAAACCTCTCGGGGAAATTTTTACAATCATCTAACCGAGCATTTCTCTAGGAGACATGCTTTGTTTCGGCAAAAATAAAGCTTCCCGACCCAAGCAAGAAAGCTGCTTACACATGAAAGCTTTCACCAATCCGCCCGATTTAACACGGGACGCTATGTCCCTTCAGCAACTTCTCTTATTCCGGAACTTTATCTCTCCATGCGCATCATACGGTACAAAGCTGTAGACTTCGGAGGGAGACATGGACACGCTGGCTCAGGCGCAGAGCGTTACTCGTCGGAGAGTGCTTCAGTGGCTGTTGGCTGCGGGAGTGGGCGCCGTCGTGGGCCGACCGGCCGAGGCATTCGAGAATTCCTTCGAATCCACGGCGCTCAGAAAGAAGAAGAAAGCCGCTAAAGCCAAGTGCTTCAAGTGTCGTGTGCCCATCATGGAAGAGAAGTGCACGGTCCTCAAAGGGAAGAAGCGCTGTCGCAGGGTAGAGGTGGGATGCACGGTGTCTGAAGAAGTCGCTTGTTCGACGCCCAAGCCCGCGCAAACCCTCCCGCAAACCGCAAAAATAGCGTCCAAGCAAGTCCGCAAGTAGGTTCGCAGCGACTTGGAAACCAGCCGCGTCGAGCAAGCGGTTACTTACTATCGAACCATTCCACTACAGCGTTTGTTTAATCGAGGTTACCGTCACTTCCAGAACACGGGTTAAAAAAGAGAATTTTTCTTTCATCATGTCGTATTCCGGTCCTGAAGGTATAAATTTTGCCGTTCCTTCAATGAGAAAACCGGCTCCGGGACGGCCGCTTTTCCCTAAAACCTCTTTGCTTCCTACGGTAAGTAATACTTTGTTGTTCTTAAGTGTTTTTTTCTCGGTGGTTCTCATTGACCAGGCCGGGAGCAATAGCCTGCCGTCTTCCGGGTGCACAAGATAGCTGTTCCACGTATTGACGACATGGGCCTCATTGTCGGCGCATGAGACGATGGAAACGACGCCTTCCTTGCCAATTACTTCCAAAAACTTGTCTGTAAACATGCTGAATCTCCTCTAGTTACGTATGCTTGAGTTAGTCACGGCAGCCGACATCGGGAGTGACGCAACCACTCGATCCGATTTGGGGCGACCCTTTTGTCATTATAGTATCGTGCCGGCTATATATGCGGCGCCGAATGGGCAAAGTCAAACCGCGTGCAAAAAGATCGCTCTGTAAGCATTCGGATTCCTGAAAGGAGAAAAGCTCTTCAAGTGAGCGCTGAGGTAACGTGTGGATTCTCTTCGTGGGTGAATCGGCTCAAGTTCGCCCTATTTGCTTGACCGAGAATGGCGCTCCGCATACCATTAGCTCTTGATTTATTGCAACGGAGGAACACGCCCTTGCCCGCTATTGGATATTCCGCGTATAAACCGTCTTGGCGCATTGCCAACCCTCACCTGCAAACTATTTATCCCAGTCTTCTTCGCAAGGTTTCGGGTGTTCAGTACGAGCGTGAGCAAATCAACACTCCCGACGACGATTTTCTCGATTTAGATTTCTGCAGGGTAGGCGCGCGACGTATTGTCGTGGCGCTGCACGGTCTTGAAGGAGATTCCACCCGCTCCTATATATTGGGCATGGTGAAGGCCCTGAACCGCCGTGGATGGGATGTGGCGGCGCTGAACTTCCGTGGGTGCGGCGGCGCCCCGAATCGGGTGGAACGAATGTATCACAGCGGCGAGACCAAGGATCTTCAGACGGTAATCAGCCACATCGAGGAGTCTCGCGAGTACGACGAAATAGCCCTAGTGGGGTTCAGCTTGGGAGGGAACGTTATTCTCAAGTATTTGGGCGAGCGGGGGCCGGCAGTGGACGACTTTATCCGGGGCGCAGCGGCAATTTCCGTGCCGTGTGATCTCGCAGGCTGCTCCGACAAGATGGAGGATCGGGAGAACACCCTTTATGTGCGGCGCTTCTTACGACTGCTGTACGACAAGATGGTAGCTAAGTCCAAGCGCTTCCCGGACAAGGTGAGCGTCCAGGATTACAATCGCATGACCACTCTGCGAGACTTTGACGACCGTTATACTGCGCCTATACATGGCTTTGCAGACGCGGCCGAGTACTATGAAAAGAGTTCAAGCAAGCAATTTTTGTCACGCATTGCCGTTCCCACGTTGATCCTCAATGCCCAGGATGATCCTTTTCTTTCTCCTTCGTGCTTTCCCACGGACGAGGCGGAGGCGTCTCGGCATGTGTACCTTGAGGCCCCTTGTCACGGCGGTCACTGCGGGTTCGTGAGCTTCGGCCGGGATGCCGAATATTATTCCGAGTCCCGAGCCGGGGAATTTCTGCAAGCGGCCTCCTGGTTGCGGTAGAATATGTAATCAAGCGCCACGGAAACGCCGATTTGGAGGTATAGGCTTCATGGACGCAGGGGAGCGCCGTGCCTACCAGACATGCGAACCCGCTCACGACTGCATCTCATACCGATGTGCTTTCACAAAAGTAAGATCTGGGGAGCATTTATTGCAAAGCGGGTTTTTCCAACCTCTTTCTAAGAAATTTGTGATTATAGCCCAAAACGGAATTTTATCGTTGAGAAAAGCCGGTTTCCCCCATTGTGAAAGTTCTTGAAGGGGGATTTTCCTTCTCAGCTTGAGGATCATTGGCGATCACCGGCTTACCCGTGGTAATCGCTCGACCGAAAAGGGTGTTTACGTTGGATAATTTCAGTTCATCCGAGGCATGAGCGCCGAAAAACGCATTCGATTCGTCATCCGTCGTGGTGTCGGTTACCGCTCGACTCCGCAAGGTGACCTGGAGCACTTTGCGTACGTAGCGTCCCACGATCTTCAAGAACCTTTGCGGAATGTGGCGAACTGTATGCAGCTCTTGGAGAAGAAGGCCGGCCCCACGCTTAATGAGTTAAGCCGGCAGTATATTGCATACGCAACCGAAGGGGCGCTGCGTATGAAGGCGCTCTTGGATGGGCTGCTGACCTACTCGCGCGTAAGCACTCGCGGCGGAGCTTTTGTACCAATTGATTGCGGGGAGCTTCTGGACGCTACCCTGCATAATCTGAAGGCTACCCTTGAAGAAACGCAAGCTATAGTCACCCATGAGACATTACCGCAGGTGCTTGGAGATCCCGTGCAAATCGGGCACGTATTTCAGCGGCTCATCGTGAACGCCGTGAAATTCCGAAGGGGGTGTCCCGCCGAGGATACATGTGACCGCGGCGCTGGAAGACGACAAGTGGGTAATTTCCGTCAGCGATAACGGAATTGGGATCGAAAGTGACTACTTCGAGCGCATCTTCGTTATATTCCAACGACTGCACCCACGTGGAGCGTACGACGGCCACGGTGTGGGTTCATCCATCGCCAAGAAGATCATCGAGCGCCACGGCGGTCGCATCTGGGTGACTTCGGAAGTGGGAGTGGGATCCACTTTCAATGTCACATTGCAGGCCCTCAAGAAATAGCTTTGGGGAAAATCTTCCGGTAAGGAGCTTCTCCCCGCTTTTAGCTTCCTGAACACATCGGCAATTCGTCATGCAGCCGATCACGTCACACGCTTCGTCGCAGCGTTACACCCATTTGCCACCACTGCCATGAGCGCGGTTGAAGCTAGTCGCGAACGCACGGAATCCGCTCGACTCGTGAGGACCACCGGCACACGGGCTCCCAGCACTATCCCTGCGCCTTCGGCACCGGCCAAGTACGACAACTGCTTTGCGAGCATATTACCCGCTTCGAGATCCGGGACCACAAGAATGTCCGTCTGCCCCGCCACAGGTGAGCTTATGTGCTTGGTCTTCGCGGCTTGCGCGCTTATGGCGTTGTCAAAGGCCAGGGGACCATCGAGAATGCCGGCGGCTATTTGTCCTCGATCGCGCATCTTGCAGAGAGCCGCCGCGTCAATGGTGGCCGGCATTTTTGGATTTACGATCTCGACCGCGGCCAGAATAGCCACCTTGGGTTCTTCTATACCGCATATCACAGCCAAATCCACCGCATTGCGTATGATGTCCGCCTTGTCGTCCAAAGTGGGGGCGATGTTGATGGCTGCATCGGTCAAAAACAGCGCTTTGGGATAGGCCGGCACATCCATGACAAAGACGTGGCTCATGCGTCGATCAGTGCGCAAGCCTGCTGAGGACGATACCACCGCGGCCATGAGTTCGTCGGTGTGTAGGCTGCCCTTCATTATCGCCGCCACTTCACCCGTACGCGCCATTTCAGCGGCTTCGGCGGCTGCGGCATGGCTGTGTTCCACATCAACAATGCGATACGCGGATACATCGAGGTCGGCTTCGGCGGCTGCGGCCGTTATTTTTGCACGCGGACCGATGAGCACGGGCTGGATAAGATGTTTTTCCGCGGCGAGAACCGCGCCCATGAGGGAATCCCGGTCGCAAGGATGCACCACGGCGCATGTCACGGGAGGTAGAAACTCACATGCGCGAAACAGGTTGATGAATGCGTCCCCGCGACGTAGTGCGAGCTGCGGTGGAGCCACCTCTGCGTAGGTGATGCGCGAAGAAGGCGCGGTGACAAGCGTTTCTCCTGAGATGAGCTCCTCTCCGTGTTGGTTCACGCAGCGACAGTCAAATAAGATCTGCGAATCCCGTCTTTTTTCTTTCACGGTGACGGTCGCGGTGAGCCGATCTCCTACCCTGATTTC
Organism: Desulfomonilales bacterium; assembly: GCA_038205805.1. Classification (GTDB taxonomy): domain Bacteria; phylum Desulfobacterota; class Desulfomonilia; order Desulfomonilales; family Desulfomonilaceae; genus JBBSBY01. Next base: position 10,971 of record JBBRBO010000024.1, on the reverse strand, counting down.
CCCTTGGAATTTTCTATCGTGACCGATTATCTTCATCCCCGGACCGGGTAGTCTCGTGCCAAGCAAGCCGTTCAGCAGCGCTTCGGCGCCGGTGGAATCCGTGCTGTCGGCGTTCGGGCGCTCGTCGGACGCTCCATTCTCCTTGATGTGAAATGCGTCGATGTCACCGGAGAAGAGTGACACCAATTCGATATCCATTATCGAAATTGTGCGTGAAATGCCGGCCGTGTCTCCAACTTTGATCTCGTCATACGTAACATTCGTCAGATTTTGTAGCATTATCATTCTCTCCCAAGGGATCTCTCAAGTATGGCTCACCGAATTTGCGACGGCTATGCGGCCGCTGAAGGTCGGGGCGCGATTCCCTCCGTCGTAGGCGTGGGCTCATTTGTGATGAATATCTACTTTATCAATTCCGATTTGGCGGCCATTCGCATATTTGACTGCTACAGGAAATCAAAGGCAACCAAACGGTGAAGGTTGTGCCGGATTCGTCCGACTTTGCGGAGATGGAGCCGTGATGGTCTTCGACGATCCGTTTGCATATAGTGAGGCCGACTCCGGTACCGTACTCTTTTGTGGTATAGAACGGACTGAATATCTCCTTGAGATCCTCCGGCGGTATACCTGACCCCTCGTTGCGGATCTTCATTTCAAAAAGGCCTTGCGATTCCAAACCGCCGCTGGCTAGGGCCTTGTCACTGGGCACAAATCCGCTCGTTTCCACGTGAATTACACCGGCGGCGGGTGAAGCTTCGATTGCATTAGAGAGAAGATTTCTTACCACCTGCTCAAAGCGAGCGGAATCAAGTGGGATTTCCCCCAGTTCGCTTCCTAAATTTGTCTCCACTGTTAAGTTCTTCTCCTGTAGGCGCGGCTCATGCACGTGAATGACCCGAGAGATAAGTTCGTTGGGGTCGGCGCCGATGAGATGGACACCCTCATGTCGAGTAAATTCGATCAGGTTAGTGAGTATGCTCTCAAGGCGGCGAACCTCGGAAATTATCATGCTGCATGAGTCTTTGAGGTCAGGGTGATCCGCCAACGCGGGCTGTTCAAAACGACGCGCCATGCGGCGAGCGAAACCCCCGATGATGGCGAGGGGTTGCCGCAGTTCATGGGCGACTTCCGCAGTGTGATCGGCTATTGCCTTGGCTTTACCCGTTTCCACCAGGTGAGCGTATAAATCGTCTATAATTTTGATCTTCTCGAGTAGCTGCTCACGTGAAGCCTTTATTTCTTGTTCGAGAAAACGGCGATGGGTGATGTCGCGCATCACACCTTCGTAACGGAGTTGCGGCGGATTATCCACCAAGGACGCCTTGCACCGAATGCGGGTGTCTTTCGGAGTCCCCACAGCGGTTGTGATACGCACTTCCTGATCCCAAATAGCGTCCAGAGGTGTCTGGAACAATGTGCGGAACAGGTCTTTATCCGCATCCGCTACGAAATCCTCTAAGGGTGTTTCGAGAACCACATTCACCCGAGCATCCAGCAGGGCTTCGGCTTGGGTATTCACATAGTAGAGTCGGCCTCTCTCATCCAAGACAAAGATTACGTCCGGGACTTCTTCCAACAGCGTTCTATACCGCCGCTCGGAGTCTATAAGCCATTGCCCCATTCGCTTACGACTCTCCAGTTCTTTCTGAAGATCCGCCGTCTTTTGTAAAACCTGCGCCTCAAGCTCGTCGGCTCGTATTATCATTTTCCCGGTCAGCGGTCGCACCAGCATAATCATGCCCAACGTCCCGCCCACCAGCATCAGGAGCGTAAGATAGGCAATCTCTTTGACATGCGCATACACTGAGCCATAGAGATCGTCACGGTTTATCGCTATGAGGAGTCCCCAGTTGGTGTGACGAATTGGAGTGTACGCCACCATATCCTTGTGGTTGTCGGAAGCGTAATGAAGAAAGCCTGTTTCGTTTCTAGCCGCGAGATACGCCGCTCTGCCCAGCACGGAGGTCCGTGATACTTCGGAATACCGTCGCCCCTGAGCGTTAAAGGGAAACACCAACTCGACTTTATCTCGGCGCTCTGAGGTAAGTATTATTTCGCCGTGAGGCAAAGAAATAGGGGAGCGAGACGCCACTACGGTGAGGTCGTAAAGCCTGAAGAGCAAGAGGTCATATCCGACGACTTGTTCATTCGCCCCGACAACCGGCGCGGTCACGACGGCATACGGATTACCTTCAGAAATGACGGGTCCGGTAAGTCGCACGGATTGTAGTGCTTTGGGCTTCCTGGGTTTCCAAGCAAGCGGGACCGAGGTTCCCACCTCAGCTATTTTCTTTCCCGCCAAGTTAAATCGGGCGACACCCACCGCTCGTGGGGAATCTCCCACGGTTCTGGCGAAAGCGGTCCTATGCGCTCTGTCGAACCCGTCGACAAGACATGCCTGAGCCAATACCTCTTGGTCCGAAATGCAATCCGCCGTAATGCCGGTGATACGTTCACCCGCGTCTCGCATCCTGCCGAAATACTCTTCGAGCGCCAGACTCTTGGCATGGAGCATAAGAGCAAGGATCTTTTCTTCTTGGTCGATGAGATGTGTATAAGTAGGATATAAGCCGGTTGCAGTCAGCACGAACCCGATGCCGAAAATGCCCAAAGCGGCGCAAATCACCACCCATGTTTGCAGGCGGCGAGAAATTGTACGGGAGGGAAATACCGTGGGCACTGATCCGTTATTGTGCATCACCGAGGCTCTAAAACGCCTGCGGGGCGAGTGCGGAGGAAGTCATACGACAAGTGAAAGCGAAGCGGCAAACCGGCCGAAAAAATCGAAGTTGATGTACCCCCGAGGGTTTCCGCATGCGCATACTCCCTTCCGTAATGTTGGTCTAAGGCTGTCGGCGCTAGGCGCCCGCAGGAGCTACAAGTGCGATGAACGACCACCGACCGGTCCTTAAGCGAAGCCGCCGAAGAAGGCCGGCGCTCAGTCGCGGTAAGCGCCTGCTGAGCAAAAACCCACCGACGCCATGATTAGAAAATGGGATCCTCGTTGAAAGTGGTCGCACGTTTCCAGAACGCCAACCCTCTCCGGACGGCGTTATTATACTACATGTGGGAGCGGATGGAAACCGCTTCTTGCCTGAATAATCGTCGCATTTGCAGAATCGCGGGGCGCCGCATGGATTGATACGCACGGGGGCCGTCGTTCTTGGTCGACTCAGGGGAAAGCGAAATTTCTTGACATTCGGGACTGAAAACCATTAAAATACCGGGATTTTACTACCTTCCCTGTGCAAATACGCTCAAAATTTAAACTCTTGGAGGCCGTCTATGTCTCAGAAGTTCTGGGATGCCAAATACGAGACCATGCCTGAAGCCGAGATGCGGGCTTTTCAAACCGAAAAGTTCAAAGAGCAGCTTCAATGGCTAATGGACAAAAGTCCCCACTATCAGCAAGTCTTCGCAAAAAACGGGCTCAGTGTGTCCGATTTCAACCAACTGTCGGATCTAGCTAAATTTCCCTTCACCACAAAGGCCGACATCACCGAGAATTATCCGTTCGGCACCCTTGCAGTCCCTGAGGACGAGCTTGTCCGCATTCATGCCTCTTCAGGGACGACGGGCAAGCCCTCTCCCGGCTTTTACACTGATGACGACCTGAATCAGTGGACCGAGTGTATGGCGCGAGCACTCTGGGCGCAGGAGATTCGGCCGGACAGCATTCTGCAAAACGCGAACGGCATGGGTTTGTTTACCGGCGGCATGGGCTTTCACCAAGGTGGCCTTCGTATCGGCTGCGTAATTCTCCCCACCGGCACGGGCATGACCGAGCGTCAAATCACCATGATGAAGGATTTCGGCGTGACCGCCCTCACCTGCACGGCGACCTATTGCTTGACGATACTCGAACGCGCCGAACAGCTGGGCGTAAATTTGTCGTCGCTCAAGGTAAAGACCGCCCACTTAGGAGCTGAGCCCTGGACCGAAGAAATGCGGCGCGACATCAATAAAAAGAGCGGAATGCGGGCATACGAGCACTATGGACTCACGGAAATGATGGGTCCGGGGGTGGCGTTCAATTGCGAAAATTATAAGCTCCACATCAATGAAGATCACATCCTGCCGGAGATCATCGACCCGGTTAGCCTGGAGCCGCTGGACTACGGCGAGAAAGGAGAATTGGTGTTCACCGCGCTGCAGCGCAAAGGCATGCCGCTGATTCGTTATCGCACCCGAGACATTTGCACCTTACGTAAAGAAAAATGTGATTGCGGACGTACACTGACCGTCATGGATAAGGTGATGGGCCGCACGGACGACATGCTCATTATCAGCGGGGTAAACGTATTTCCTTCTCAGGTGGAATCCGCTCTAATGCAGTTCTCGGAGGTCGAGCCACTTTATCAAATTCGTCTCCACCGTTCCGGACATAGAGACTCCATCGTCGTGGAAACGGAAGTCAGGAATGAGATCTACGACATGGGACCCGAAAAGCTCACGGAACTAGAAAAGAAAATTTCCTCAAAGATCAAGCAGATCATCGGGATTACGGCCCCTGTTAAGATTCTACCGAGGGACAGCATTGCTCGCAGTCAAGGAAAAGCCAAGCGAGTCATGGACGAGCGGAATTTGTAGTTGACTGGTGCGCAAGCGAGGAAGTTAAGACACGGGGAGAACCTTCTTGAAAGAAGTCTTCTCTCCGAATCCTATCCACAAGTCTTACCGTCCCCTCGTGTCCGCCTATTCCGCAGCTTTGCGCTCAAGAGCGCTTGCGCCGCTCCCCCGTTCACACGAAAAAAAGGAGAATCAACAATGTTGAATCTCCTGCGCCGCCATGATAAGACTGCAAACGTGGTGCCTGAGGACGGACTCGAACCGTCACGGGGACAAGCCCCAAGGGATTTTAAGTCCCTTGTGTCTACCAATTCCACCACTCAGGCGGTCCACGGCGCACACCATATCAGGTAACGGAGCGGGATTCAACAAAAATGACCGTATGTTCGCGGGCCGGCGCGCTGTTGATGCTCGCCTTGAGTAAGGGTCGGCTACGACGCCGTGAGGCGCGAATTTATTGACAACATGCCCCAAAAAGCGCATGATAAAGGCCGTTTCACACACGTTCTCGTCTCAGATAAGGGAATAGGTCTATGAAAAGAATATTCTGCTTCTTGTCGGCCGCCATGTTGCTCACCGGCGCAGCCTACGCGGACCTCTTCACTACACCTGAGGGAGTGCTGAGACCGGATGGCGGTCTGGCGTATGTGATTACGGGAACTCCGCAGAGTATTCCACCTCATACCGTCGCATACCGGCTATCTTACCCCGTCGTGCCCGTCCCCATGTGGGCGGCCCCAGGCCCGAATCTCAAGCCGATGCAAGATTCCGTAAGCGATATGCCCCGTTGACGGTTTCCATGCGGCCTATGGGCGCCGACAAATACACAGTGCAATAAGAAAGACGCTTTCTCGGGAAGGCGTCTTTCTTGTTAAACCACTATGATTTCGTAAAGCAATCGCTATTTACGCGCTGAGGCTGTCCTGAAGGGCTTCGGTCTGATAATGCACGGAAAGAGGATCAATGATGTCGTCGAGTTCGCCGTTGAGCACCGCTTCCAGACGGTATAGCGTCAAACCTATCCTGTGGTCCGTCACGCGGTTTTGCGGGAAGTTGTATGTTCGGATGCGTTCGGAGCGGTCGCCGGTTCCCACTTGGCTCTTGCGCTCTTTGCTGATCTCCGACCGACGTTCCTCTTCCATTTTATCGAAGAGTCTCGCCTTGAGTATCTTGAGCGCCTTGGCCTTGTTCTTGTGCTGGGATTTCTCGTCCTGACAGGTGACGACCAGGTTGGTTGGCAAATGCGTCACGCGCACAGCGGAATCCGTGGTATTGACGCTCTGCCCACCGGGTCCGGATGACCGATATACGTCCACCTTGAGATCCTTGGGGTCTATATCCACTTCCACATCATCGGCTTCGGGGAGCACAGCCACGGTAACGGCCGAGGTATGTATGCGACCCTGCGACTCGGTCGAAGGCACGCGCTGCACTCGATGAACTCCACTCTCGTATTTCAGCCGAGAAAACGCGCCGTCACCGTGCACCAGGGCTATGACTTCTTTTATTCCGCCGGCAGCCGCTAATGACGTAGACATCATTTCCACACGCCAGCCTCGCACTTCAGCGTAACGGCCATACGCGCGGAAAAGATCGGCCGCAAAGAGCGCAGCTTCTTCCCCGCCCGTGCCGGCGCGGATTTCCAAGAAGGTGTTCTTTGCGTCGTTTGCATCGGTCGGCAAGAGCAGTACGTTCAGTTGCTTTTCAAGTTCCTCTTGCTTCGCCTCCTGAAGGGCGAGATCCTGACGAGCCATCTCGACCATTTCAGGATCGTCGTCATTCTGAACCAGCTCCTGGAGTTCTTCGATCTGTCTAACCGTTTCGCAAAGGGCTTTGTACGCCGTTATGATGTGCTCTAAGTCCGACTGTTCCTTAGCGATTTTCTTGAACTGCTTCTGGTCCGCGAGAAGTTCGGGCTTAGAAAGTTCCTCTGTGAGTTCTTCGTAGCGTTTATTTAATTCAGTGAATTTCGAAAGGTCCAACATATAATTCGTTAAGCGGCCGATTCCATTTCGTTCCGCATTTCCTCTTTTTCCAATGTCATTCTTAAGGCCAACAAAGCGACTTCCAATTGGTCGTCACCGGGCTCTCTGGTGGTCAGTTTCTGCATCCACATGCCGGGAAGCAGAATAAGTCTGATGATGGGATTGTTCCACTTCTCGCCCACACGAATGAACTCGTATGAGGCCCCTGCAATCGGGAGCAGCAGACATATTTTCACAAATATGAAAAACACGTTCGTGAGAATCACACTGCCCAGCAGATTCTTTGGGAACAAGGGGAAGACGGCAGTGAACAACACGATGCTGAACATGAGCACAAACAGCAAAAACGCCGTACCGCATCGCCGATGAAGCGTGGGGTACTTCCGGGCGTTTTCGACCGTTAGTTCGTCACCGTGCTCATACGCGTGTATGGATTTGTGTTCGGCCCCATGGTACTCGAAGACGCGCCGAATCTCCTTCATGAGCGAAATAACGAGAATATACGCTATGAAGATTCCGACTTTTATGACGCCGTCGATGACATGAAACCACACGCTGCGCACACCAAGCTCCGTGCCGGCCAGCACTCCCACGCCCAACGTCGCTAGATGCGGCACAACCACAAATAGCAAGATCGCGCCACAAAACGCGAACGCTATTGTCCCCGCCAGTTGCAAGGGCGTAAGCTTTTGTTCTTCTTCGCCGACGGCTTCCTGCGCGGAGTACGTCAGGGCCTGGATCCCATTGAACATGGCTTCGTATAGGACGACACAACCTCTAAGAAACGGTTTCTTGAGGAGCGGCCATTTCTCCATGGGCGAGTGCCAACGATCTTCGCGGGAACTGATTTCACCATTGGGTTTTCGCACACAGATGGTAAATGTCTTCGGCGCCCGCATCATGATCCCTTCGATCACCGCTTGGCCGCCCACCTTTATTTGACCCTCGGTTACGCCGGAGCCGGACTGCTTATTGATGAGCATGAATCTCCACTGATACCGATACTCGTTAGGATAATGACTTCCGCATACCTGCGGACGTCAATTTATTGGCATACGATACGTGCCCACTCTCCCGGAGTCAATGAAAAGCGCCGAAGAATTCCTCAAGGAAACCACACGAGAGCCCCGCAGTACCGCAGTATACGCATCAGCTATTTGCCCGGTTTCTTGGTATCGGCCTTTCCGCCCTTACCCGCAGTTTTGTCTTTGGCTGCCGCTTTTTCCATTTTGGGCTTATTCGGCTTATTCAGCAGCGTAGATTCCTTTTTGGGGGGTTTGACCGTTGTTTTCTTACCGGTAGAAATGGGCTTGTCCGCGTATTTCTTCATGAACCGCTCGACACGACCCGCGCTGTCGATGAGTTTCTGTTTCCCTGTGAAAAACGGATGGCAGGAGGAACAGATTTCCAGGCGGTATTCGTCTTTTGTCGAGATAGTAGGGATTTCGGCGCCGCATGCGCAGCGAAACACGGACTCTTTATAATCAGGATGGATACCCTTTTTCATGCAACTATGGCCTCCGATTAGGTGTTAAGCTCTTTAGTGTAACAGATGGGAGTTTTCATGAAAAGGCCGACTTCGTCGGAAGTGCGGCGAGAAGCTCTATCTGTTCATTATTCCCAGGAATTCCTTATTGGAATCCGTTTGCATTATCTTGTCCAGCAAAAATTCCATTGCGTCCACGGAATTCATGTCCGCCAGCAGCTTTCTCAGCAGCCATATCCGCTGGAGATCCTGGGCGGACGACAGCAGCTCCTCTTTACGCGTGCCCGAGCGGTTAATGTCGATGCACGGGAAAATGCGGCGTTCGAGCAATCTGCGGTCCAAATGGATTTCCATGTTGCCGGTGCCCTTGAACTCCTCATAGATGACTTCATCCATCTTACTGCCGGTGTCAATGAGGGCCGTGGCTATTATGGTGAGACTGCCGCCTTCTTCGATGTTTCTGGCTGCGCCGAAGAAACGCTTGGGTCTATGGAGCGCATTGGAGTCCACGCCACCGGAAAGGATCTTTCCACTGGGCGGCACAACGGTATTGTGAGCCCTCGCCAGACGGGTAATGCTGTCGAGAAGGATCACCACGTCTTTCTTGTGCTCGACCAGTCTCTTCGCCTTTTCGATGACCATATCGGCAACTTGCACGTGGCGCTGCGCCGGTTCATCGAATGTGGATGAAATGACCTCACCCTTCACGGATCTCTGCATATCCGTGACCTCTTCCGGGCGCTCGTCTATGAGCAGCACGATGAGGTACACATCAGGGTGATTCTGCGCAATGCTGTTGGCGATCTGCTGGAGCATCACCGTCTTACCGGCCTTAGGCGGCGACACGATAAGCCCTCTCTGTCCCTTGCCGATGGGGGTCAAGAGATCCATGATACGCATGGAATAGGCGCGGGGGGATGTCTCAAGCTTTATGCGCTCCTCAGGGTAGAGGGGCGTGAGGTTATCGAACAGGACTTTGTCGCGCACCGCGTCCGGTTCCGCGCCGTTGATGTCCTCGACCTTCAAGAGGGCAAAATAGCGCTCAGTGTCCTTCGGCGGCCGAATGTAGCCTGCGATGGTGTCGCCGGTTCTCATGTTGAAGCGCCGAATCTGGCTGGGCGACACGTAAATGTCGTCCGGTCCCGGCAAATAGTTGTAATCGGGCGCTCTCAAGAAGCCGAAACCGTCGGGCAGGGTTTCAAGTACGCCCTCTCCTCGAATGGGGGGCTCTTTGTCCGAAGTTGCCTGCAGGTTTTGCAAGATAGCGAAGATGAGTTCTTGTTTTCGCATACCAGCAGCGCCTTCAATGTTCAACGAGTTAGCAATCTTAAGAAGCTCGCTGACCTTCTTTTCTTTCAATTCTGCGACGTCCATTAAGTCTCCTGAAACATGGTCGTGTGTAGAGGTATTTCTTATCGTAAGGATTGTGCCTGAAAATGATGACGAGAATATGGGGAATGCGGGCGCCGCTTGCGGCCCCGGCTCTTAAGCCAAGATTTTTCTTGGGTGGATTCTTCTCCTGGAAAGGGAGCTTCCGAATAAGAGGCTCTTGATTGTATTAAACAAGCGACACGCCCGTGTCAAGCTTTTTGTGGCACAACAACGTTGATTCCGCGTTCAGGGAGTTCTACAATGAGGTCTATGATTCAGCTCATTCTGCCTCTGACGGCCGAACCGCATTACAGCTTTTCCAACCTGATCCTCCATCCTGGGATCACAGAAACCGCGTCCGCTCTGCGCACGCTGTATACGGAAGGCGCCGAACCTTTTCCACTCGCTTTTATCTATGGGCCGTCGGGAGCGGGAAAAACTCACCTTCTCAATGCGGCCCTCGGCCTTTTTGAGACAAAGGGGATTTACATCGGTCCCGAAGGAAATCCGCCGCTCTTCCCGCTCATGAGGGAATTGGCGGCTCGTGAGGCTCCCCTCAGCGAGGCCGTAGCGGTGGATGATGTGCATTTATTGCGGCAAACCGATGCGGGTGCTCTGTTCGCATTGATAAATAAGGTCACTCGATGCGGCGCTCCCCTCCTGATGGCATCACAAGTCCCTGCGGACCAATTGTTCACCGACGCGCCCCATTTGTCATCAAGGTTGGTGTCGGGATTACTTTTTCCTGTGGCGCCCCCCGATGACTATGTGAGACTGTTGATTCTTGACAAGATAGCCGCTGATAAGAACATCCGCATCTCTCGTGACGTTTACAACTATCTTGTGGCGAGAAAAACAAGAAACATCAAAGAACTACAAGAATTATTATCTATTTTGGACGCCGCGTCAATGGAGTCGAAACGACGAATCACCATACCTTTCGTAAAAAGCTTGGAAAAGGCCGGCAAGGTGTGATTGGGTGTGGGCGCTACTACGGCGCACCGGTGCCTTGCGCTTCCTGAACTCTTTTAAACAAAACCGCGAAGGCATTTTTTATTTAAAATAAGATTCGACCAGCCTTACCTTCTATGATAAACTATTGTATTATTTTGTCAACCCAAAAAAGAAAAATCCCAACTGATGCGGGTTTGAAGGCAATTTTCCGTTTGGACCTGCTAAGTATAAGGACTTGGGGTTCGGCAGTCCCCGGAGACGCCGTAATTCAGAGGCTCGGGTAAGGACCGGCGTCCCTGCCCTCTCTCTCACCCTCTTTCATGGTTACGTTCCGGCGGACCCTGTATGACCAAACTCCCCCTGCCCTCACACGACTTCCCTTAAATTCTTAGAAAACACTTGAAGATAGCAACCGAACAATATATATGTGCTATGGAATATGAGGTATTATGGTGTGGGCGCTAATCTTATACCAAAGTGCTTTCCAACGAGTAACATTGGTGAAGACTCTTTTTGGGAAGGTAGGTTTTTTCGACGTCTATCTGAGAATGTTTAATATGCCGAAAGCGGCCTTTTCTCCTTGAGAAAAGCCGGTTTCGGCCATTT
>JBBRBO010000023.1:0-37671 GCA_038205805.1 Desulfomonilales bacterium | reverse complement strand
AGCCGAGGGAGTGTTTTCAATATTTACTTGCCGTCCGTTTCCTCGCCGGTGGACGCCGCTGAAGAGGCCGCCTCGGCCGGCGATATGCCGACGGGAACCGAAACCATCCTTCTGGTGGATGACGAAGAGTCGGCGCGTCAGGCGGGATCGAGGATGTTGCAGATAGCGGGGTACACCGTGCTCACGGCCAATAACGGGCAGGAAGCGGTGGATATATACTCGACTTCGGGTAAGGACATAGATTTGGTCATCTTGGATTTGATCATGCCCATAATGGGCGGAGAACAATGCTACCGCGCCTTGAGGAAAATACGAAGCGACGTCAAGGTTATGGTGACCACGGGTTACTCTCCGGAGGCGGTGCAAATGGATTTCGCCGGGGAGCGATCCGCTGTGTTCATCAGGAAGCCCTATGAAATGAAGGAGCTGCTTACGGGGGTGCGTGCGTCGCTCGATAGGGAAGAAAGGGAATTATAGAGCTACGGGCGATAACTCATACCGATGTGCTTTCAAAAAACTGAGATCGGCGGAGCTTTTGTTGCAAAGCGGGTTTTTTATACCAATGCGCAGCCAAAGAAGTAATATCGGGGAGAACCTTCTTGAAAGAAAGCTTCTCCTCGAACCCCTCTCCAAGAACTTTTAAATGGCCGAAACCGGCTTTTCTCAAGGAGAAAATTCCGCTTTCGGCATATTAAACATTCTTAGATAGACGTCGCAAAAACCTATCTTCCCAAAAAGAGTCTTCACCAATGTTACTCGTTGGAAAGCACTTTGGTATTACGGGGCCACACCCTGCGGCACTTAATGAACCGACGATACACTTCCGGGCTTAAGGCGCTTGAAAGTAAATCAGGGACATGGCGATGATCATGCGCCGAAACACCCAAGCGCTTGAAATCACCCTAAGGTCCGGGAGAGATAGGAGTCTCCCTTTCCCTTGGGCATGAGGCGCAGAGCCGTCTCAGGCGCAGCGAACAATTCTCATCACAGTATAAGCGATCTTTGGGCCGTAGCAAACGCTTGACACTGTGGCCCGGTATTGTTATGTGAATACTGGATAGAGTCGCTTATACTAAGGATTTTGGGTCATTGACCCGCATCCATATCAATGCCGCCGGCAAAGGGGGTTTTGGTTCTTTGGACGACCACCAGCCTGAACGATCGGCTCGCTTTTTTCTGAAACTGAAAAAGATGATGGGTCTTGAACGCGTTCCGCGAGAGATTCAAGAGGTCATCGACGAAAGCGAGGAGCAAGGGCTAATAGACCACGACGAAGGTGATATGATCGAAGGTATCTTCGAGCTGAAACAAACCGTCGCTCGTGAAATTATGATCCCCAGGACCTACGTTGTCGCCGTATCAAGAGACAGCACCAAAGACCAAGTGCTCAATACGGTAATAGAATCGGGTCATTCCAGAATTCCCGTTTATAACGATAACATAGATCAAATCATCGGCATCCTGAACGTGAAGGATCTCCTACCCATTTGGCTTCAGGGAAAGGAAACCTTCAACCTGGAAAGCCTGCTGCGCGAACCGTTCTTTGTTCCGGAAACCAAGCGGATCAAGGATCTGCTTAATGAAATCAGGACCAAGAAGTCCCACCTTGCCGTCATTGTGGATGAATACGGCGGCACGTCGGGTATCGTCACCATTGAAGACATCATCGAAGAGATCATCGGCGATATACGGGATGAACATGACAGCGAAGAAGACCCCTTCGTGACCCAGGAAGACGGCTCGACACTCGTGACCGCCTGGGCCAACCTCGATGACTTCGAGGAATACTTCGGCGTCTCACTCCCGCAAGAAGGCTACGACACCGTCGGCGGGTTCATCGTCCACAGCTTGGGACGCGTTCCACATAAGGGCGAAGACATCACCCACGGAGCGCTGCGCATGAAAGTGGTGGGAAGTGATCCCAAACACATTACGAGAATCCTTGTAACCAAGATCACCATGGGAAACGCCGACGCTGAAGCCATGGCCCACATCACGCAGACATGACCGGTAACCCTTCTCTGGGGTTCATATACCGGATGCGGAGCCGCCGGCCCGGTGAACCACCAGTATGATAGGTTTCGCGGTCGCGGGATCGGCGGGCTTGCTGACGGCCGCCTCATTCCGCTTGAGCGCCCTTGCGTGGATCGCCTTGGTTCCCCTGCTGTTCTACCTGGAAAGAACGGAGCGCCCCAGGGAAGGCGCTATATGGGGCCTGGTGTTCGGCGTTGTCTTCTTCGGCCTGGATCTGCGCTGGATCTACGACACGGTGGTGATCCACGGCCACTTTGCGCCGATCGGCGGCATCTTTACCTACGCCGCCCTTGTAGGGGCCTTGTCGCTCTACCCCGCCCTCTTCGGGCTTACGGCGGTGTTTTTTAGAACCAAAGGGCTCCCGGTCTATGTTACCGCGCCGTTTCTGTGGGCGGCTATGGAATACGCTCGGGCCAATCTCTTCACGGGCTTCCCTTGGGATCTCCTGGGGTATTCCCAAGCCGGCGGTGGTAGCCTCATACAACTATGCGACATTACGGGCATCTACGGCGTTTCGTTTCTCATTGTTCTTGTAAACGCCGCCCTAAGCTCTCTGAGTGACATCTCCGAACGCACGCGGCGCTTCATCCCGTATTATATGGGGATTACGGCCCTATGTGTGGGAGTGGTCTTTTTCTACGGCCGGGACCGCATTGCCCGCTATTCCCAACCCGTTGATTCAACGTGTAAAATCGCGGCACTCCAGGGGAACATCCCCCAGGACGTAAAGTGGGATGAGGGGCATCGGGAAGAGACTTTTGCCACGTACGAACGCCTCGGCGCCCAAGCGGTAAAATCCGGAGCCCGCCTTCTGGTGTGGCCGGAAACCAGCGTCCCCGTGCTCTTCGGGAGCAAAGATCCAGACTGGAAGCGACCCGGAGAAATGTCGGAACGCCTGGGAGTCCCCATGCTCGTGGGCGCTCCCTTCGGGGAGCTGAAATGGGATGAGCCCACGTACTACAATAGCGCTATCCTACTGGACGGCCCGCTCATAGCGAGCCGATACGACAAGATTCACCTTGTGCCTTTTGGTGAGTATATGCCTCTCTCATGGCTCTTGCCCTTGGGACCCGGTATCGCCGCCCGTGAACTGGATTACAGCTTCGGGGAACGACCGGTTGTCATGAGAACAGGGGACTGTCCGCCCTTCGGGGTCCTCATCTGCTACGAGGCGATTTTTCCCGATCTAGCCCGGGCAGCGGTTCGAGCCAGCGCTCGCAGCCTCATCAATATCACCAATGACGGCTGGTTCGGGCATTCCGCAGCTCCGGGAAGACACCTCACCATGTCCGCAGTGCGCAGCGTCGAGAATCGCGTGTGGCTCCTGCGATCGGCGAACACGGGCATAAGCGCGGCCATAGATCCCGTGGGTCGTATCCGGCAATCCATACCCCTGGAACAGGAGGGCTTTTTCATTCAAGGGATTGCCCCGTCCACGGGTGAAACGCTTTACTGCCGGTATGGAGACGTATTCGCCTTCGCTTGTCTTTTGGTGGCCTGCTTTCTTATGGGCGGCGCCCTTTTCTCAAAGAGAAGGTGAGTCATCACCGGTCTTGAGGTCGATTCTCTTCGAGGCATGTTCCTCCGGCGTCTTGACATGCCGGCGTGAACACCGTACCAATGATATATGGCGTTGAATGCGAAAAATACGCTTTTGAAGAATATGATTATGAGGGAGCGGGTGGAATGACCTCCAGGGCAAAACGAACACTCATCAGAGTAGCGGTGGGACTAGTCTTTCTCGTGCTCTTCCTGAAAGTCCTGAGTCTCCTTTCCACAATTGCCACGGTGGTTTTGGTGTCGATGGCCTTCGCTTACATCCTCAATCCCGTAGTAAACAAACTGCACTCGTATGGTGTGGAACGACCAGCGGGAGCCCTGTTGTTGGTGGTAACGGGAACTTTCGTGCTCATTGTGGCGTTCATTCTGGTGATGCCGGCCATCATACGAGAGCTGGTCTCCTTTGCCGCATCATGGCCGAAATACTTTCTGGCCATTCATGGAAAGGTGCTCACCATACTCGAACGATTCAACATCGAAACACCGCAACAATGGGATGAAATTGGGACCCTTGTGCTTGAAAAAGGCAAAGCGCTCCTTCCGGATGTGGCCGATCCCCTTGCACGCATCGTAAACTCGGTGTTTACATCCACACTGTTTGTTCTATCAAGCCTCTTCTATGTTTTGCTTATTCCTGTTTTGACGTACTATCTAATGATCTCTTTCGAGGATATTAAGAATTATGTAGTGGGCCTGATTCCTCCTTATCTGCGTTCTGCGACTCTGGATAAGTTGCTGAAAATCGATGCGGCTTTAGCGGGTTTTATCCGAGGGCAGCTTACCATCTGCCTTATTCTCGCGCTCCTCTATAGTATAGGGTTGATCGGTATAGGGATCGATTTACCCATCGTTATCGGGACGACCGCCGGCGCGTTGTTTATTGTGCCCTATCTCGGCACAATAGTGGGGCTCACCTTAGGGTCTCTCATGGCGCTCGCCAATTTTGGGGATTTCGCCCACGTGCTCTATGTATGGCTTTGGATAGGGGCCGTACAGCTCTTGGAAGGCTATGTTCTCACGCCGAATATAGTCGGTCATGCGGTGGGATTGCACCCGGTGGTGTACATCATCGCCATTATAGCGGGAGGTAATCTCTTCGGCATCATGGGAATGCTGCTGGCTATTCCGGTGACAGCAACCATGAAGGTCATAGCCGTAACCTTAATAGAGGCGTACAAGAAATCCTATCTTTATCAGGAACCCAGCGCGCCGGAGCCGGTTTCGGAATAGCCATGTCGTGGGGCACACTCTTCGTGGTTGCGACACCCATCGGCAATCTTCAGGATATTACTCTCCGTGCGCTGGAAATTCTCAAATCCGTGAACGTCATAGCGTGTGAAGACACTCGAACGAGCGGAGTTTTGCTCCGGCATTGGGGCATCAACGCCAAGCTCTTGAGTCTCCACAAGTTCTCGGAACGGAGCAAAACCGAGGCCATCATCGAGCGACTGAACGCAGGTGAGGATGTGGCGTTAATCAGCGACGCAGGGACTCCTGCCGTCTCGGACCCGGGCGCCATCGTGGTGGCAGCCGCAGCCGAGGCGGGGGTGACCGTCAGCCCCATACCGGGTTCGTCTTCAATTATGGCGGCCCTTTCGGTGAGTGGTTTCGATTGCTCGACCTTCGTATATTTGGGCTTTGTCCCAAAGAAAACCGGCGAGCGTGAGGCATTTTTCCACAGCCTTGTCTCGGAAACGAAGACGGCCGTGTTTTTCGAGACGCCCGTCCGGTTGTTGGCGTCCTTGAAAATGGCCGCTCGAGTACTACCCGAGCGCGATATGGCGCTCTGTCGTGAACTCACGAAACTGCACGAGGAGATTCTTCACAAGAAAGCAGGGGAACTCCACGACCTTTTTGCCGTACGAGATAAGGTTCGGGGGGAAATCGTCCTGGTGGTAAAAGGGGCCGACCTCAGGGCAAATGTCTTGGATCTCCCGGAGCTGGTTTCGCAACTCATGAGCGAAGGATTTTCCGGAAAGGCCTTGGCGCAGGAAGCGAAAGACCGCTTCGGGGCGCCGAAGACCCAAGCTTACGACACATATTTGAAGCTGTCGCATCGTAAAGCATGATGATGCACGGGTGTAGCCGTTCGCCGGGGACAGGGCGCCCATGATGAAACTTTCATGAGAAATGCCATTTAGCTATCAAAAATTAAGCTCGGTAACTAACCCGATTGCGCCGGAATATCGTGACAGAACCGTGTCGCCGGATCCCGAATCACCAGCGTATCCTATTCCAGGAGTCACGTAACGGTACGCAAGGACATCTTGGTTCCCGGAGCGTGTAAAACGGGCCCACTGGCCATTCACCCACAAACCGAAATTCCCTACAGCCATAAAAGGAAAACTGTAGGTAAAATCACCTTCCAAGAAAACTCCTGGAGATTTCTGGTAGTATTGAGATTCGCCCAATTGAAAAGCGGTATAGGGTAGAGCGCCGGCAGCGCCGCTTCTAAAACTGTTGAATCTGAACGGCACTTTAACGTCATTCCACGAAAAGGGAGAAACCAACATATTGCACTTGTAGTTCTCTCCAAACACTTGAAGGCCGAGGTACGGTATCCACATTTTCATGAGGACGTCACCCGTCCACGTATCACGTATGATCGGAGCTTTAGCGCCTGTTCCTCCACGCAATTCAATAAGAGCGCTGCCTAGGTCAGTTGAGAGGTGGTCTATCTTAAAGCCGGCTAAGACACAGAAATTTCGTTCAGTTTTCCACACGGCGCCGGCATCGATCTGCCACCATTGGAAATTACGGCCGTGAACGTCTACGAAAGGAGGATATGGTTCGAAGAAATTTGGTAAGGTGGTCCGAACATCCGCCGTGCGTACGGGATTCCCGCCCATGTCAACAAAGAGTGAATAAGGCCCGACGGCCGCTTCAAGACCTACATGCCCAACCAGTAACTCAATCCGATTGATGGTAAGATCCAGAGGTTCAAGGTCTATTCGTCGACCCGCGAGATCTCTACCATCAATAGTGACGGAGAAGTTTGTCGCCATTCGCTGATATCCGATTTTAGCAGACGGTCTTACCAGCAAGGAACCCCAGTTCCAGGATGACGTAAATCCCTGGCCCCACGTCGGTGAAACCAAAATTATCGTAAGCACCGTTAACCACGTTACGCCGACCACCTTCTTTAACATACCTACCTCTCCTTACATGGGGAGCCTGCAAGATTCCCCTCACATTACATTGCATATCATTAAGTAAAAGAAGCCAACGTCAATATATATAGGCTTTAGATACTGTGTCAACATTATTCTGGCATATAGGCATATACTAACCCAGAGTGGCGTACGTAGCTGTGTAATCGTGATCCACGTAATTGTGCGAAGCCTTTGCTAACCTCTTGCTCTCTAAAAACAGAAGCGTTTCAATGACCTTATCTGTGGGTTCCGTCTCAATTGTTGTTTTCAAAGAAGTATATCGGCATTCTCAAGAGTTCTAACGAGTTAATCGAGTGAAACGGTTCTCCGGGTCGGCGATAAATCACTACGGTTTTTACTGGAGGGAAGCGCTGTGAAAGGGCTCTTCCACGCGGAATGCGCCCCAACCCTAAATTCTAGTTGACATAAGCAAAATACGAGTGTTAGAGTGCATTCATTACAGGAGTCAGTTTACGTCGCGACTTTACCTCACTTCCGCTGAGGTCCAAGTCGATGATTCCCATTTTAAGCTTTGAGTGAGGCCTATGCTTAACTTCAGGGCTATGAAATTATGTCTTATATGTAGGAGGATATGGCTATGAGGCGTGTCGCTATTTTGCTCGTTAGTGTCCTGATACTTACGCTGCCGGCCATCTCGAGCGCGCAAAGTCTCTTCAATCTGCCGGGAATGCCTTCCCTGGGAAATTGGGGAAGATCCGCCGCCGGAGGTTGCGGAGGATGTGAAGAGCCCGTAAAGGGTTTATGCGCACCGGCGTTTTACGCAGGTTATATGGCCGACAGACAGGGAACCACCTTCGCAGCTCGGTCTGATGCAGCTCCGCTTTTTGTCGTTCAAGGTCTTCAACATCATTACACACTACAGGGCCTGTGGTTGGGCGCAAGCCAAACCTGCCAAATTACCCCGAGCGTGGGTTTGATCGCAACCGGTTGGTATCTTTTCCCAGCCAACAAAACCTCGGACCAGACGTACGACACCGGTCTCGGAACCCTTAAACGCGAGTGGGATACCGACACCAATTGGTGGTATGCGGATGCGGTTCTCGCCTTCGGAACACCCGGCGGTCTCACTTTCTTGGGCGGCGCCCGTTACGATCATTTCTCCACCAAATTCAAGAACCCCACTATTGGAACCTTTATCGGCGGCTTCAATGACCAAGCGGACGTTGAATCCCACGGCATCATTCCCCTGCTCGGAACCCAATACGCGCTGAACTCAGCCAACCAGTCTCTGGTGGTGCGCGCCGTAGGTATCCCTACCCTCGTAGGTCCCGTAAAATATAACGAGAGCATTGGGGGATTTACCGCAGTAGAAGCCACCGGTAATTGGAGAGGCGGACACTTTCTGGAAATCTTTTCCGAGTACGCCGCTAAAATGGGCGCCGGTGAATTTGGTGTGTTCGGTCGCTGGAATATGGCTCACGGTCGTGCAACCTTAAACACCACGCTGACCGGAATCGCAGCTCAAGACCTGGAACTCAACTTAGATCGTTTCTCCTGGACCCTTGGTGGAAAGGTCGGATTCAACTTCTAACACATACCCATATCCATCAGACAAAAAAGCCTTCTTCGGAAGGCTTTTTTGTCCAGGTGTGTCTAGGCGCTGTTTTTGCGCAAAAACCTGACCACGCCACTCAAATCTATGTGTTATGCGTTTTCTGATGTTCGGGGCTTAACCAGAGCGGTGAAACCGCTTCCGTTTAGAGAAAACTATATTACGCCGTCTTCAACACCTTGATTGGCTTGAGAAGAATGGGAGGGCCATATTCAATCTTGGCGAGAATTATGGTGTTCGCATCAGTATCGACTACTTTGAATATGCGTTCTTCACCCGCTTTGTCGGGAACTGAATCCACTTCAAGGAATCCTCCTTGCGCCAGCTTCGCCGCATCCCCATTCTTCGTCGGGAACGCGGCAATATGAGGAATCGCCGACTCGATGCTCAGGAGTTTAGCGCGTAACGCCTTAGCGTCGCAGTTCTGTAGGTCGTCCAGACGCGTAGCCGCATTCAAATGGAAAGAGCCGCTACGCGTCCGCCTCAGTTCATCGAGCGTCCCGCCTACATGTAGGATACGTCCGATGTCGCGGGCTATGGAACGGGCGTATGTTCCCTTGGAGCACGCTAGGTCCAGCTTGAGGAAAGGGACCGCAAATTCCACCACATCCAGAGAATAAACCTCAACACGCCGAGGCGTGACCTCGGGGAAAATTCCTTTCCTCGCGAGCTTGTAGAGGGGCGTTCCCTTTTGCTTAATCGCCGAGAAATGCGGAGGAATCTGTTCGAGCATGCCGATTTGGCTCTTTACCGCCGCTTGAACTGCTTCCAACGTAACACCGCCCACCTCGGATCGACTCAAGACTGTGCCCTCTCGGTCGCAGGAATCCGTTTCCACACCGAGCCGAACGTTCATACTGTAGTGTTTGGGGGTTTCAGGCAGGTACTCGGCGATACGCGGCGCGGCGCCGATCATTACGATGAGCAAACCGGAGGCGGCGGGATCCAGCGTCCCGGAATGCCCGACCTTAGCGGGCTTCACAATACGCTTGACCACCCGTACCACGCCGGCGGACGTTACGCCTTCAGGCTTATCCACGAGCAAGACACCGTGCATTAGGCCGTATGTCCGTTCATCGTGATCGTGTTCGCAACCGTTCGTACGGTGTGAGCCGACCGCATGCGCTATTGGCGGCCTTCAGGTGAAAAGGTTTCATACCTTACAGGATAGGCACGGACGGCCAATAGCGTCCCTGGATATAGGCCACGTCTTTCAGGCGATTGGTAAAGCTGAAGTTGAGCTTTTCACGGTCCGGCGGTGGAGGCGGCTCCTCTACCGACGGATCATAGTTACTGAGGACGGACAGCAATCTCGCTACGGAATCCTTTAAAGCGGTCAGGTTATAACCGCCCTCCAGGGCAAGCGCGAGCCTATGGTCACATAGCTCGGCGGCCAAATGCATAAGGAGCTGAAGCATTTGCTCGTAGCCATCCTCCGTCACGTTCATGCCGCCCAGGGGATCGTTGCAATGGGCGTCAAAGCCCGCGGATACGAGGATCATTTCGGGTTTGAAGGCTCTCAAGATGGGAGTAATAATATTATGAAAAACAGCCATGTATTCTTCATCACCCGCCCCTGCGCTAAGCGGAATATTGACCGTGTAGCCTTCCCCCGGGCCGTACCCTATCTCCCGCATTCCACCGGTGCCGGGATAATGAGGATATTGATGCACGGACATGAACAACACTTGGGGGTCTTCATAAAAGGCGTTCTGTGTGCCGTTGCCGTGATGCAAATCCCAATCGACGATGGCGATCCGTTCCAACCCGTGCCTGTTCATGGCGTGACGAGCGGCCAGGGCTATGTTATTGAAGAAACAAAACCCCATGGCACGTCGTCGTTCAGCGTGATGTCCCGGCGGTCTCACAAGGGCAAACCCATTCCGAACCGAGCCGTCCATAATGGCGTCGATGAGATTATATAAACCGCCTATGGCCTTTGCCGCCGCGTTCCAGGAGTGGGCGCACGCAGTGGTGTCCGGGTCCAGGCAGGTTTCCTCCGTGCCGGCCGTGGCCACGATGCGCTGAACATAACGTAAATCATGACATGTGCCGATTTCTTCCGGCGTCGCCTCTCGCGCGGGTATTTGCTGGATGTTTAGGAATGGACCGGCCTCGTCCAACAGTGTATAAAGGATTTCCAGTCGCTGCGGAGATTCGGGATGATAACAGCCCATTTCATGCAACAGGTAACACATATCTCGGACTATTCCCGTAGGTTTCATGGGAACCTGCTTTCCGTTTTATTGCCGGCTAAGGTAGGAAACGAATGGCGTTCAGGTGAATTTCTCCTCTAAAATTAACATTCTTGCGGGATCCAGTCAATCGCTCGACAAGAAATTTACACGTTTTGGGTAAGAAATATATTTCCCCATGTTGAAATCCTGAGGCGGATCTCCGCCGGCCATACGTGACACACATCGAGGATCTTTCACGCCCTCACAGAGAGCGGCCCCTTCAGTAGCGGCTGATTCGGACGTCCGAAATGCGGTTCAGTCGGTATGAGACCTTCTGCGACCCCCGCCCGCACTACTCGGCAACGGGAGGGCTTTTATTGCCCACGAAAACTCTCACGGCAAGGAGGACGCTATGCTGCTTGCAATTGATGTCGGGAATACAAACACGGTGGTGGGAATATTCGACGGCGATACAGCCATTGGTATTTGGCGAATTAGAACCCTCGAAGAGACCACTGTGGATGAGTATAGAATTACCTTGGCGAATTTGGCCAATCTGGCGGGAGTAGAGCAGCTTACGTTCGAAGGCGCTATTGTCGCATGCGTGGTGCCCCCCGCCACTGGAGCGCTGGATACTCTCTGTCGTGAACACCTCAAGGTGACGCCGCTCTTTGTGGGTCCCGGCATCAAAACCGGGATGCCTATTCGCTATGACAATCCCAAAGAAGTGGGGGCCGACCGAATAGTCAACGCAGTAGCGGCGTACGAGCGCTTTCGCGAGGCGCTTATTGTGGTGGATTTCGGCACTGCGACTACCTTTGACTATGTGAACAAGAACGGCGAATACGAAGGCGGTTCCATAGCGCCGGGGGTCAAGATTTCCGCGGAGGCCTTATTCCACGAGGCTTCCAAGCTCTTTCGCGTGGAGCTGTCCGCGCCTGCGCGTGTCATAGCCAAAGACACGGCCTCGGCCATTCAATCGGGTATCGTGTTCGGATACGCCTCTTTGGTGGACGGCATTCTCGAACGGATGTTCCACGAATTAGGGTTTCGAGCAAAAGTGGTGGCAACGGGCGGGCTGGCCAAGGTAATCTCCGCGCAAACCAAGCTCGTTGACGAGGTGGATGATGACTTGACCCTAACCGGCCTGAAGATCCTTTACCACAGGAACGTGAGTGGTCCCAAAGGCAGATAGCGCTCCTCCCAGACGTCCGGTAATCATGTAGTGCGTGAAAAAGGCTCTCAGGTTGATGGAAAGGCGATGGATGATTCACCTTCTCTTTGGAGCGCCCGATTGTTATGTAAGAGCACGGCGCGCTCATGATATTAGGTTACTTTCTTTGGAACCTAATCTTCATGCCTGCTGTCGTAGCGTAGATAAGGCCCTGTATTTACAGTGACGGTCTCCTCAATTGATCCGAGCGGTTCTCCCACGGAAATCCACCGCTTTTACGAGGGTCCGGCGCTTGGGGCGAATCTGCAAACAATTGCGGGAGGTTCCTATGAAAAAATCTTTTGCGGCTATCGTGCTGGTGGTTGCGGCGGCGTTGATGTTCTCAATGATGCCCACGAATTCAGACGCTTTCGGCCTGTGTAAGGCGAGAAGCGCGTGTGGGTCGTCGTACGGCTCTTATTATCCCGGATACAGCTATAGCGGTTATTATCCGTCCTATGGCTACGGCGGCTATGGCTTGGCGCCCTCGTCCGGCGGCTATTACGGCCGTAGCGGCTATGGTTGGGGCGGTGGACGCGCCTTCGGCGGCGGTAGAGCCTTCGGAGCCGGTCTCAATTTCGGCGGAGTCGGTTTCGGCTTCGGTTACTAAACAGCTTACTTGACAGGTGAAGGGGATACGGGAGAGGTGTTTCACTTGAACCGCCGGACGTAACCGTTCACCACGCATGACGTCCATCCGGAATTACGATGGGGAGCGCCGGAGGGGAGATGAGTCTCTCTTCCGGCTTTCACCGGACGCAGAGTCGTATCGAGCCCGGTGAATCATTAACACCGAATTTGCACAGCCCCTTCCCTTGACAAGACCATCCCAAAAAAAACTCCCCTGCCGCGGGGCAAGGGAGTCTATTCGTTTTATCACAGGGAAAAACTAGAAGAGGCCCTTCACCTTACCGGTTTCCGTGTCAACATCGATTCTACGGAATGCGGGGTTGGAGCTGGTTCCCGGCATGAGGGAGATGGTGCCCGCCACGGGGACCACGAATCCTGCGCCGTTGTAGGTGAGGATGTCACGGACCGGCAGAATCCAGCCTTCGGGGACGCCCTTCAGGTTCGGGTCATGGGACAAGCTGAGGTGCGTCTTCACCATACAGGTGGCGAGTTTGCTCAGTTCGGGATCGCTCTCGATGCGTTTGGCCTTGGCTTCCGCCTCGGGGGTGAAGGTTGCGCCGTCGGCGCCGTAGACCTCTTTGGCGATAAGCTGGATACGCTCGCGCAAAGGCATGCTCAGCTCATAGAGCAGTTTGAAGTTGTTCTTTTCTTCACATGCGTCCACAACTGCGTCGGCGAATTCTAATGCGCCGTCACCGCCTTTGAGCCAATGCTCGGACACTGCGCAGCGAGCGCCGGCTGCTTCGGCGATTTTCTTGACTGCGGCAATCTCGTTCTTGCTGTCGGTGTAGAATGAGTTGACGCATACCACCGGATTGATACCGGCTTTCTTGACGGTCTCGATATGATGCACCAGGTTGTTACAACCCTTTTCCACCCATCCGACGTTCTCTGAGGCGTATTCCTCGGGCATGGGAAGTCCGGGACGAGGCACGGGAGCGCCGCCGTGACACTTCAGGGCGCGAATCGTGGCCACAACCACGGCGCAGTTGGGTTTCAGGCCGGAGAAACGGCACTTGAGGTTCCAGAATTTCTCGAAACCGATATCCGCGCCGAATCCTGATTCCGTAACATGATAGTCGCCCAATTTCAGGCCCACTCGGTCCGCGATGATCGAGGACTGACCGATGGCGATATTGGCGAAGGGACCGGCGTGCACAAAAACCGGTTGACCTTCCACGGTCTGCAACAGGTTAGGGTTCAGGGCCTCAACCATCCACGCGGTCATGGCGCCGTCTACTTCGAGATCCTTGGTGGTGACTGCATTGCCCTTTTTGTCGTAAGCCACAACGATTTTGCCCATGCGCTCACGCATGTCTTTCAGGTCCGTGGCGACCGCCAAAATGGCCATGATTTCGGAAGACACGGCAATACCAAAGCTCGACTTCATCATGAAGCCGTCCATCTTGCCGCCGATACCAATGATGATGTTACGAAGAGCCTGGGCGCAGAAGTCGATAATCCAACCGAATTCCACGTTCTTGGGGTCAATGTTCAGGCGAGGTTGCTTTCTCTCTGCCCATTGAGCGTCGTCGTAGTTGTTTTCATGCTGAATGCGGGCGGTCAGAGCGACCATCGCCAGATTGTGGGCGTTCATAATGGCGTTGATGTCGCCGGTGAGCCCCAGAGAAAAAGGTGTTAGGGGAACAACCTGAGCTAAGCCGCCGCCGGCCGCCGAACCCTTGATGTTCATAGTGGGTCCGCCGGAAGGTTGACGGATCGCCGCCACAACGCTCTTGCCGCGTTTGCCCAGTCCTTCCACCAAACCCATGCTGCTGGTAGATTTACCTTCACCCAAAGGGGTGGGGGTAATGGCCGTAACGTCCACATACTTGCCGTCAGGTTTGTCTCCAAGCCGCTTGAGGACTTTTGAGAAGTCAACCTTGGCTATATAGTGGCCGTGAGGCAAAAGCTCCTCATCTTTCAGGCCCAACTCGTCCCGGAGCTCATAAACGGTTTTCATCGTTTTTTCGGCTTCTTCTGCGATCTGCCAGTCAGCCATTTTGGTCGGGTCTAAAGCCATGTATTCCTCCTGAGTGTAAAATGCAGGCAGCCTGCGGGGGCTATTTCGTCACGCACGCGCTCTTTTCTCGATTTCCTACAAACCGAGCTACGTAACGGTTAAAACCAAAAAAATTTATGCGGTAATACTCACTAGGGCCTGGGGCGGCTGGTTTTTGCCGGCTGAGCCCCCGAAGGGAGACTCATCTTGCCTCCGGACCACCCCATACGCCATTCCAAATGGTTGGCCTGTTCCTGGTGAACTTTTACAAAGCTGCTTCAGGATTCGTGGAGAAAGCGAACCGCATTCTTGAATATAAGCAGCCCGTCTCCTTCTTCCGGGAGAGATTCCCGAGTCCACCGCGGATGTTGTAGCCGATTCACGTAACATTCCGGGTGGGGCATCAATCCCATGACTCGGCCCGTTTCGTCACACACGGCGGCTATTGCGGCCTCAGATCCATTGGGATTATACGGATACTCCATCGTCGGCACATCCCCTTCAGGCGTCGCATATCGCAAGGGCGCCATATTGCGCCTCACAAGATCCGCGCAAAAGTCCCCGTCGCCGCCGATGAGTTTTCCCTCACCGTGACGCACGGGAAGATACAGCTTGCGAGCGCCGCGTGTATATATGCACGGCGAGTCCGCGTCCACCACGAGCGAAACCCATCTGTCCTCGAACCGGCCGTTATCGTTGGCCGTGAGCGTCATAACGCGCTTCTCGTATTCGCCATTAAACGCCGGCAGCATACCCAGTTTCGTCAGGAGCTGAAATCCGTTACATATCCCCAGGATTAACCCTTTCCTGTCAATGAATTCTTTGAGCAAATCAATCAGCCGTTTCCCTTGGATGTACGAGTGCCGGATGCGGTTTGCGCACGCCTGTGCGGCGCCCAAATCATCCCCGTCGAGGAATCCGCCGGGAAACACGATCATATTGTATTGAAATATGTCTATGTCGCCTCGAGCCAAAAAATTAAGATGTCCGAATTCCACCTTGTCGAAGCCCGCCAGAAGCAGGGCGTATCGGGTCTCACGTTCGCAATTTATGCCGTGCCCGGTGCAAACCAGAGCGCTAATTGTCATTCCTTATCCTTCTCTGAACTCACCGAACCGAGAGCGGCTCCCCAAGCTGCGCATCTCGACAGGTCAATCGAGTGCGCCCTCTCTTAGTGAAATAATTGAACCGATTGAAGGCTCATGTTGATGTACGTTGTTGGTAATATACCGATGTAGAGCACGGTGCATGCGGTGATAAGGAGCACTATGAGGGCTCCCGGTCCAAATTGCAACCGTTGCGGCATTTGCACGGGCTCTTCCATGTACATTTTCATGATGACTCGGAAATAATAGAAAACCGATGCGGCGCTCGTGAGCGCGGCTATGACGACCAGCCAGACGTAACCAGCTTCCAACGCAGCCCGGAACACCATGAACTTGCCCACGAATCCGGCCGTCGGCGGTATGCCGGCCAGCGAAAAGAGAAAGAGCGAGAGCGTCATAGCTATAATGGGATGATTACGACCCAGGCCGCGGTAGTCGTCCAGATACGTGTTCGCTTCACCCTTGCTGCCTACGAGCGCCACAACCGCAAAGGCCCCGAGGTTCGTAAATGTGTAGGCGAGCAGATAATAGAGCATTCCCGCTGTGCCCATTTTATTGCCGGCGATCATACCGATGAGAATGTAACCCGCGTGGGCGATGCTGGAATAGGCCAACATGCGTTTGATATTCGTTTGCCGTAATGCGGCGAAGTTTCCAAGGATCATGGTGGCGACGGAGATCACCCACAGGACTTGACTCCATGCCGGGTACATACTCGGTAGGGCGCCTAGGAAGACACGAATGAAGGCCCCAAAAGCAGCTGCTTTAACCGCTACGGACATATAGCCCGTCAGAGGCGTAGGGGCGCCCTCATACACGTCAGGGGTCCACATGTGAAACGGCACAATAGCGGTCTTAAACCCGAACCCGACCAGCATCAACAGCATCCCCGCCATGCCGGTGATACCCGGCTTCCCCGCTTGAAACGCTTGCAGTATAGCCGGCAAACTTGCGGATCCCACGGTCCCGTAAATCAGGGCCACGCCATACATGAACACCGCACTCGAAAAGCCGCCGAGTATCACGTATTTCAGGGCCGCTTCCTTAGAAACGGCGCTTCGAGGCAGATACCCGGTCAGGACATAGATGGCTATAGATAAGGTCTCCAGCCCCAGGAAAATCATGAGTAGATGTCCGCCGGCTATCATGAACATCATACCGCAAGCGGAAAATAGCAGGAGAACGAAGAACTCGAACTGCTCCAGGCCCTCTTCATGTAAATAGCGACCGGCTACAGGAATAGTGAGACCTGTGGCCAAGAGTATCAGGAGGTTGAAAAACCAAGTGAACGAATCAAGGACGAATAAGCCTGAAAAGTAGGTTTTAGGCTCCGTCGGCATACCGCCGTTTGCGATCACGGATAAAAACACGGCGGCTATCGCGATTATCATTGAAGCGCCGAGCACACGCTTCTTCATGAAGAGTCCGACGCACATTATCACCATGCCGGCTAAACCAGGGATGAGGGCCGGCAAAATGCCCCAAATGTTGATGTCGGGTAGTTGAATTGGCGTCATTCGTAGCTCCTACTCCTGATTCGGACTCTTTTGAGACACGGCCGGCGCCGACGAAGGCGCAAGGACCTGGGCTGTTACGGGAAACGTCGGTTTCCCGGCGTGGATTGCGGCCTCTCGGCGTTCATTCACCTGCTTGATGAATTTGGCCACCGACGGCTCCATGGGCTTGAGGAACGTGTTGGGATATACGCCGATCCACACCACGAAAATCAGGAGCGGAAACAGCACCAAAACTTCTCGTGAGTTTAGGTCTTTCAAGCCCAAGTTCTTGGAATTGGTGATCTCGCCGAACATGACCCTCTGGAACATCCACAGCATGTAGACGGCGGCGAAGATAACTCCCGAAGCCGCTACGACCGCATACCAAGGATACACCTTGAATGTCCCCACCAGGATAAGAAATTCGCCCACAAACCCGTTCAAACCGGGTAAGCCGATGGACGAAAGCGTGAAAATCATGAACAATACGGCAAATACCGGCATCACCTTCGAGATACCGCCGAATTCCGCGATGAGTCGAGTATGGCGACGCTCATAGATCATGCCGACGATAAGGAACAAAGCGCCCGTGCTCAGACCGTGGTTAATCATCTGAAGGATACTGCCTTGCACACCTTGCATGTTCATTGCGAACATCCCCAGCATCACGAAGCCCAAGTGACTGACACTGGAGTAGGCCACGAGCCGCTTGACGTCCAGCTGGACCATAGCGACCCACGCCCCATAGACAATCCCGATCACGGAAAGGGTCAGAACGACCCATGTCAACTGCTGCGACGCAAGCGGGAAGAGCGGGATGGCGAAGCGGATGAACCCGTAGGTTCCCATCTTCAAAAGCACGGCCGCCAGGACCACGCTGCCGACCGTGGGAGCCTCCGTATGGGCGTCGGGCAACCATGTATGAAAGGGAAACATGGGCACTTTGATGGCAAAGGCCAAGAAGAAGGCCAGAAACATCCAGAATTGCGCATTCACCGGGGCCGCATAGTTATAAAGCGCAAGTAGATCAAAGGTGTAGACGCCGGTTTCCCGGCCGGCCATGAGATACAAGGCCAAGATAGCGACTAGCATGAGCAAGCTGCCCACGATGGTATACAAAACGAACTTGATGGCCGCGTAGAGACGGCGGGCCGGATTGCCCCACACCCCGATGAGGAGATACATGGGGATGAGCATGACTTCCCAGAAGACGTAGAAGAGGAAAAGGTCCAGGGAAGCGAACACCCCGAGCATGCCCACCTGAAGTATCAAGAGCGCAACAAGGAATTCCTTCACGCGACGCTGAATGTCCGACCAGGACGCCAGGATCACTAT
This sequence comes from Desulfomonilales bacterium, assembly GCA_038205805.1. Classification (GTDB taxonomy): domain Bacteria; phylum Desulfobacterota; class Desulfomonilia; order Desulfomonilales; family Desulfomonilaceae; genus JBBSBY01. Next base: position 19,393 of record JBBRBO010000023.1, on the reverse strand, counting down.
GGGGCCTAAAAGCGTGGTGAGCATCACGAGGAAGAGACTTATGCCGTCTATCCCCAGTTTATAGCTGATGCCCCAATCCTTCACCCAGACAACGTTTTCCGAGAACTGCATTCCGTCATAGGTAGGGTCGAAATGGAAGTACATCACCATGCTTATGATGAAATCCAAGAGCATAAAGCTCAGCGCAACCCAGCGCATAGCGGTCTTGGATTCGCGATCGAAAAACAGGATAAGAATCGCTCCGATCAGCGGAGTGAAAGTGAGCACACTTAGATACGGGAAATGGTCCATAAACCTTATGCCTCCACTCGCCCTATCTGAGCGAAAAGACTAAGTACCCGATGAGGACGACTATACCGGCCAGAATGGACATTGCGTAATCCTTCACCATTCCGGTTTGCAGACGGCTCAGAATTCCGCCCAATCCGCGGGCCAAAGAGCCTGTGCCGTTCACGGCGCCGTCGATAATCTTTTCATCAAAGGATTTCCACAAGAAGCGGGAGAAATCCACGATGGAGTTCACGAACAGAATGTCATACAGCTCGTCTACCCAGTATTTGTTGTAAACGACGCTGTGGAGCGTAGGATTCTCGGCGATGAATCGTTCCGGGACCTCCGTGTCCTTGATGTACATCCACCAGGCCAGCAGCAAGCCCGTCACCGCTATGGCCACGGACACGAACATGAGCGTCACTTCCAATGTCACGCTGTGGTGACCGCCGTGAGCGCCATGGGTAATAATCTCCCGAGCCGGAGCAAACACGGGGGCAAGCCATTCATCAAATTTGTTCAAATGTGCAAAGGGGATGCCCACAAAACCCCCAACAGCGGCCAGGAAGGCCAGGATCATGAGCGGCACGGTCATCAGTTTCGGTGATTCATGCACATGATGAGCGGTTTCAGGGTCTACGCGAGACTTCCCGTAGAAGGTCATGAAGACCGATCTAAACATGTAAAAGGACGTCATGATCGCTGCGATGGCGCCGATGGCCCAGAAACCCGGATTGACGGTAAATGCGTTGAAAAGGATCTCATCCTTGCTGAAAAAGCCCGAGAGGGGAGGAATACCCGCAATGGCCAACGTGCCGATCAGGTACGTGGCGTGGGTGTAGGGCAAGTGCGGTTTCAGCGCCCCCATCTTGCGCATGTCCAGCTCACCGGACATGGCGTGCATAACGCTTCCGGCGGAAAGGAACAACAACGCCTTGAAGAATGCGTGGGTCATAAGATGGAAGATGCCCGAGGCGAATGCGCCGACGCCGCACGCAAGGAACATAAAACCAAGCTGGCTAATAGTGGAATAGGCAAGCACCCGCTTAATATCGAATTGGGTGATACCGATCGTTGCGGCGAAGAAGGCCGTTAGACCGCCGATTACCGCCACCACCGTCATGGACGTGGGCGCCAGGGCGTAAAGAATGCTGCATCGAGAGACCATATAGACGCCGGCGGTGACCATGGTGGCCGCGTGGATCAAGGCGCTGACCGGGGTCGGGCCTTCCATAGCATCCGGGAGCCACGTAAAGAGCGGGATCTGTGCGGATTTACCGGTGGCGCCCACAAAGAGTAGGAGCGTGATGCCCGTCACCAGGGTTCCGCCGAAAGCCAATGTCTCGGGGGCTGCGGCAAACACCTCCGTGAAGTTCAAGGTGCCGAAGTTCACGTAAATAAGGAACATGCCCAAAAGAAAGCCGAAGTCGCCTATCCTGTTGACTACGAAGGCCTTCTTGCCGGCGTCCGCTGCCGATTGTTTCTCGTAGTAGTATCCGATCAGGAGATAGGAACAAAGGCCCACGCCTTCCCATCCGACGAACATGAGGAGAAAGTTGTTGGCAGTCACAAGGATCAGCATGGCAAAGACGAACAGGTTCAAGTAGCAGAAAAAACGCCGAAAACCATACTCACCGTGCATGTACCCGATGGAATAGATGTGAATGACGCAGCCTACCCCGCTGACCACCAGCAACATGATGGCGCTGAGCGGATCTACAAGAAAGGCTATGGGGACCTGTAGGGTACCGGAGCTTATCCATCGAAAGACTTCCACTTGAATGGATCGCGCCTCGGGCGGCATTCCCAGCAGTTCCAGGAAGATCAGGACCGCCACCACAAAAGAGGCGCCTACGGCCCCGGCCGCAATCACTCCTATGAGTTTTTCGGAAAAGCTTTTCCCGAGCAATCCATTTATAAGAAAGCCGAGGAAGGGAAATACGGGAATCAACCATACCAGCTCAGACATACCAGGCTCCAGGTTTCATATTTGGGCTCGTTGACTCCGCGAGCTTACCACTTCATGATATTGACGTCGTTGACGTTGATCGTGCCTTGCCGTTTGAACACTGCGACCGCTATGGCGAGTCCGACGGACACTTCGGCCGCGGCGACCACCATAATGAAGAGCACGAAGATTTGTCCCTCAATATTCCCGATGAAGCGCGAGAAGGCTACAAAGGCCAAATTTACGGAATTGAGCATCAATTCCAGGCTTATCAGGATGATGATGAGGTTCCGTCGAAACATCACACCAATGACCCCGAGACAAAACAAGGCCGTAGACAATACCAGATAGTGTTGCAAGGTAATCATGATCTATTCCTATAAAGCCGGCCCGTCGGCTCCGGGGCCTACGCGACGAGTTACCTTTTTCGCCAGGACCACCGCGCCGACTATTGCGGCGAGCAGGAGGATCGACGCCACCTCGAAGGGGAGAAGATATGTCGTGAATAGTTCCTTGGCTATGATCTGTGTGTTTGTTAGCCCGGGGTATGACACGTTTTCATACGGGGCCGGATAGACATACAGCATGACCGCTGCAAGGAGAAAGAAGAGGTACACGGCAATAGCCACGCCGAACCAAGACCGACGGGATTGGGCGTCCTCACGCTCCACGATGGGTTCATCCAGATTGAGAAGCATGATTACAAAGAGAAAGAGCACCATAATGGCCCCGGCATAGACCACTAGTTGGACCATTGCGATGAACTCCGCTCGGAGGAGTACGAACAGGCCTGCAAGGCCGATCATCGTGAGCACCATGAACAGCACGTTGTGAATGGGCCTGTGTAGGGTCACCACCAGCGTTGCCGACACGAGCGTAAAGACGGCCAGGGCATAGAAAATCACTGCTTCCATCGAGGGGGATACCTCCACGCAAAGATGAATCTCGAAGAGACTTCATCGAAACGACAATTGGGACGTTAACGGGCGCCCATCCCAAGAGACAAGATTCTTCGGGCCTAAACGGCGGTTTCATTGACCCGAGATTACATACTCTCGCCGGTCTAATTAGCCGGCCTTCTTTTCGGGCTCCTGCGCTTGGACTTTGTTGTCCTCGTAGCGCGGGACCGGCGGTTCCATGAGCTGCTCTTTGTTGAGAAGGAGACTCTCTCGACTGTACTCGGACAGCTCATACGCCGTGGTCATTTCTATGGCGTCACGGGGACACACTTCTTGGCAGTAGCCGCAGAAGATACATCGCGTAAGATCTATTTCGTACTCACCCGGATATTTACGTCCATCGGGTTCGCTCGCGCTCTCTATTCTTATACAATTAGCCGGACACACCGTAGCGCATAACATGCACGCCACGCACTTCACCTTCCCGGACGCATGTCGGGTGAGCAGATGACGCCCGCGCCAGCGCTTCGCCACAGGCCATTTCTCCTCGGGATACTGAAGCGTGACCTTAGGGCGAAAGAAATATTTCAGTGTAAGTTTTAAGCCGTCTATTAGTGGGCGAATCATATCGTCAACCTCTTGGTTCTCAGGAACACATTTAGTAACCGTTCACCACGAAGGGGCTGGAGCTTGGCCTGCGACCCTTATCGCATAAAGTATCCCGGCCACACGGCGCCTACAAAGGCCGTAAACATAACCCAGGCGATACCCGCCGGCAGCAGCACCTTCCAACCGAACTTCATTACCCTGTCGTAGCGCAATCTGGGATAGGTTGCGCGAATCCACACAAAGACGAATACGAAGAAGAAGGTCTTCAGCAGAAACCACACGATGGGCGGTAGAATAGGCCCTTGCCAGCCGCCGAAGTAGAGTGTAGTCACAAGCGCGCTGAGAAACAAAAGATGCGCATACTCGCCAAGGTAGAAGAGGCCGAACTTCATGGAACTGTATTCCGTTTGATATCCGGCGACTAATTCGTTTTCGCATTCCAGCAAGTCAAAGGGCGTACGGGCGATCTCGGCGCTCCCTGCAATGAAGAATAGGATAAAGCCGATGGGTTGCCGAAACACATACCACTTCCAGACCTGATCCTGATTATGCACAATGTCAACTAGGCTTAATGAGCCGGCCAGAAGGAGCACTCCTATCACCGAAAGGCTTAGGCCCAGCTCGTAACTCATCATTTGCGCGCCCGTGCGAATGGCGCCCAAAAGCGAATACTTGCTGTTCGAGGCCCAACCGCCCAACATTACGCCGTAGACACCCAAACTCGATATGGCGAAGATGTAGAGGATACCCACATTGATGTCGGATATTACACCTTTATCAAGACCGAATTTTTGGACCGCATCGGGACCGAGAAGACGTTCCAAGCCGAGCCCCTGAGCAAAGGGTATCACTGCAAAGGGAATAAGAGCGCATACCACCACAATCCAGGGCGCTATGGTGTAGATGAATTTGTTCGCCTGAGAGACGGTAATCTCTTCCTTCATAAGGAGTTTGGCGCCGTCCGCAAGCGGCTGAAGCAGGCCCCACGGCCCCACCCGGTTCGGTCCTATGCGGACCTGAATCCAGCCCAGGACTTTCCTCTCGATGAGCGTAAGGTAGGCCACACAGGTTAAGATAACCACAATCACCAGCAGGACTTTGATGATTACCATAAGAACGGGCATCGCGTATTCCATGTAGAACCCTTTCCCTTATGACGCTTTTTCGACCTTCACTCGAGGCGTTTGCTCATCCCACTTGATGAATGCGTTCGCTTTGAGATGCGGAAAGTGGAACGGCATGATTACACACCCGCGGCAAGCTCGTTTGGATTTGCGAACGGGCGCGGTGGCGCCTGCGCCGGACTCCGAGGATATGCGGACATTTTCCCCATCGTTGAGGTCCAGCGATTTCATGTCCTCAGCGTTCATCTCGATGTAGCCATCCGGGCAAACCTCCATGAGAGATTCGCTCCAGAGGGAAAATGAACCACTGTGGAATTTGAGCGTGCCGGGGATTAAATAGAGAGCCTTATTTTTAGAGGGAACGGAAGGAGCGCCCACAGTCGCGAAGCTCGCCTTTCCGTTGAGGAAGCCGCCTTGGTAGAGCACGGCAGTCCCGGGATCCGCGGAGTCTACGCACGGCCACATTAGCTCTCGTGTGGTCAAGCGGTCGTATGTAATCCCTTTGTAGACGTCCACCAGACTCGCAATTTCGTCCATGACCGACGCATATGTGGTAGCCGTCCACGCGGCGCCCATTTTTGCCGCCAAGGCGCTGATGATGTCCAGGTCCGGGCGGCCGGCGGACAAGCGCAGTATGGGATTCAACGGTTGCACGCGACGCTCGGCGTTGGTGAACGTGCCGCTCTTTTCCGCGAAGGCCGCAGCAGGAAGGACAACATGCGCATATTCCGTGGTGGCAGACGGGAACATGTCCTGAACCACCAGAAACTCCACCTTAGCAAGAGCCTTTTCCACAAGAGCGCGATCCGGATAGGTCTCTATAGGGTTTTCACCGACGATGTAGAGGACCTTAATGGTGCCTTCAGCCGCTTTCTCGATGATCTCGCGCGCGCCTAAGCCCGCTTTATTCGGTATTAAAGCGCCCCAAGCCTCGGTAAACTTCTTGGCCGCGGCCTCGTCATCTATGGACACGAACCCAGGTAGAGAGTCGGGGGTCAATCCCATATCGACTGCGCCTTGAAAATTCGCTTTTTCGCCGAACACGTGAATACCGCAATCCGCTCGGCCTATGTTGTTGGTCACCAAGGCCAAATTGACGGCGGCGCGAGCGGCTTCCACATTACCCGTGAGGTTCATCATCCCTTGGGTCAGGACGATTGAGCCCTTTTTCGTCTCTGCAAAGGTCTTGGCCGCTTTTTCGATCTGCTCTGTTTCGACACCGGTAAGTTCGGCCATAGATTTCATGTCGTAGGCCGCCAGCGAGGTCTTCAGGTCCTCAAAACCCGTAACCTTTTGCTCCACAAAGGTTTTGTCGTAGAGTTCGGCGTCGATGATGCTCCTCGTCATAGCATTGAGCAGGATGTGCTCCGTGCCGGGTCGGCAGTTGAGGAACATGCCCTTGCGATCCGTAAGCTTGGTTCGCACCGAATCAATAACTATGGCTGTGGCCTTGTGACGTCCCGTGGCTAAGATGATTTCGTTCTTTGCGACGGGATGGGTCTCGGTGAGATCCGCTCCGACGAGAAGGACCACTTCCGATGAACGCAGATCACGTATGGGATTTGTTCCCGCTGGATACCCCAAGCTTGGCTGAAGCGCCTTTACGAGCGCCGCGTACCCATACCCGCCGGCGTGATCCAGATTGGCCACGCCCATGATCGAGCGCGTGAATTTATTGAGGAGATACGCCTCTTCGTTGGTGAGACGCTCAGACCCGAGGACCGCCACGCTGTCGGGACCATGCTCGGCAAGCGCCTTCCTGAATCCCTCCGCGACTTGGTTCAGGGCGTCGTCCCACTCCAGCTCCGTTACGGTGGAATTCGTACGCGTGGTAGGCTTATCGAGACGGCGGCCGGAATAGACATACGGCCATCCGTAGCGTCCTTTTACGCAAAGATTGCCTTCGTTGGGAGCCTCCGTGGGCGACGTGACATACACCACGTCGTTGTCCTTACGACCCAGGGTGAGCGTGCATCCCAAGCTACAAAAGGCGCATGTGGTGACCTCACGGATGAGTTCGAAGTCTCTGCCCGTACCCACAAGCCACTTGGATCGAATGGCCCCTGTAGGGCAGATGCCCGCGCATTGGCCGCAGAACTCGCAGTTCAGGGGTCTGCCGAAATCCGTGGAGACTTCCGACTCCTTGCCCCGCAGGATCATGCTGATTTCGTTGGCCCCTTGAACTTCGTCGCATATCCTCACGCACATGCCGCATCGGATACACAGGTTCATGTTGTGGCGTATGAAATGGGAGTCGTTGTCCACATGAAAGAAGCGAGCTTCCCTGGTGAAGGGCAGATCACCCACCTTGTATTCGTGGACCAGGTCCTGGAGATCGCACGTCCCAGCGGCGTCGCAGGATGAGCACAGGAGCGGGTGCGACCGCAGCAGCAAGGCCAATTGCATACGGCGCATGTTTTCCAATGCGGGGGTATGCGTGGCGACCTCCATTCCTTCTTTGGCCGGGTTGAAACAGGCCGGCATAGTCTTGGTTTTACCCCGCTGGGTAACCTCCACTACGCATAGCCGACAACCTCCGTAGGGAATGAGACGCTTGTCATCACAGAGTGTCGGTATTCGTATTCCGGCTTGTTGAGCGGCCTCCAGAATAGTGGCGCCTTTTTCGACGGAAACATCCACACCATCAATGGTCAGTTTAACCATGAACTCTACTCACACGCTTTAGGTGTCGGCCTTCCCCGTAGGGTGTAAGCCGAGATTATCGAATTGCGCCGAACTTGCAACTCATTACGCAGGTGCGGCATTTGGTGCATTTATCCAGGTCGATTCGCGCAACCTGTTTCTTTTCCCAGGTAATTGCCTCGGAAGGACAATTACGGAAGCACATACCGCACATCTTGCACTTGTCTTCGATCACCACAAAATCGATCAAATCGGGGCAAACGAGGGTCGGGCAATGCTTGTCTATAATATGGGAGTTGTACTCGTCACGGAAATGGGTTATGGTCGAGAGCACGGGGTTCGGAGCGGCTTTGCCCAATCCGCAGTGGGATGTGCTCTTGATGTATTCACCCATCTCTTCGAGGAATTCCAGGTCTCCCTCTTTCCCGCGGCCTTCGCTGATATCCGTGAGCTTATCAAGCATGACCTTCAGTCCCTCACGGCAGGGGGTGCATTTTCCGCAGGATTCTTCCACGGAGAAGTGCAGGAAGAACTTCGCGGTGTCCACCATGCAGGTGGAATCGTCCATGACCACCACTCCGCCCGACCCCATCATGGCGCCGGCTTCCAGGAGCGTCTCATAATCTATGGAGATGTCTTCCTTACCTGTGGGGATACATCCGCCTGAGGGACCGCCGATCTGCGCGGCCTTGAACTTGCGTTTCTTCGGCACGCCGCCGCCGATATCGTTAATCAGCGTCGAGAGGTTCGTGCCCATGGGGATTTCCACGAGACCCACGTTCGTGATGGAGCCGGTGAGCGCAAATACCTTGGTGCCCTTGCTCTCGTTCACGCCGATGGAGGCGAACCAATCCGCTCCACGAAGAATGATCGGATTGATGTTTGCATAGGTCTCCACGTTGTTGAGATTCGTGGGTTGATTCCATAAACCGGCTTCTGCGCTACGCGGGGGTTTGATCCTCGGCATGCCGCGTTTCCCCTCGATGGAAAACATAAGGGCCGTGGATTCGCCGCAGACAAAGGCGCCGGCGCCGGGGGCTATCTCGATGTCGAAGTTGAAGCCTGTGCCGAGGATGTCCTTCCCCAGAAGATTGTAATCTCGTGCGGCGTCTATGGCTCGTTGCATACGCTCGATGGCGAGGGGGTATTCCGCCCTTACATATACGTATCCGTAGCCCGAGCCGATGGCGTATGCGGAAATGGCCATTCCTTCGAGAACGGAGTGAGGGTCGCCTTCCATGATGGCGCGATCCATAAACGCGCCCGGATCGCCTTCATCGCCGTTGCATATGGTGTACTTAGGGAAGTTGTCGTAGTGCCGTGTTTCTTCCCATTTCATACCTGTAGGAAAACCGCCGCCGCCTCGACCTCGCAATCCGGACTTCTTCACTTCTTCGATGACCTGCTCGGGGGTCATTTCGGTCAGGACCTTGGCAAGGGCGAAGTACCCGTCACGGCCGATGTATTCGTCGATCACTTCCGGGTTGATAAGGCCGCGATTCCGCAATACGACCAACTGTTGGTGATTGAAGAAAGGTATATCATGGAGCGTCGGAATACGGGCCTTGGTAGCTGCGTCCTTAAAGAGGAGCGATTCCACCAGCCTTCCCTTGAGCACATGTTCTTCCACGATCAGGGGCGCGTGTTCGGGTTTTATCTGGGTGTATAAAATTCCCTCGGGATAGACGGCCATGATCGGCCCTGCGGCGCAAAAGCCGTTGCAGCCCGTTATGACGAGTTGAACCTCATCCTGCAAGTGTCTCTTGGCAAGCTCCTTTTCCAGGGCTTCCGCCACATCCTTGGAGCCGCTTGCGCCGCATCCCGTGCCTGCGCACAAAAGAAACTGCATTCTATACATGGAATTGGAACTCATTCTTATGATCTCCAGGGTAATGGTTCACTGAGCTTGAGACGGCTCTACGCCCTGTGAAACCCGGAGGGGAGGCTCATCTCCTCTCCGGACCACCCCATCGTGATTCCGAAATAGTTGACCGCTCGTGGGGAACGGTTACTCTCTATAAAAGCCGCTTACCGCGATTCCGCCGCATGTTCACGGATCAAGAAATCGGAGCTTCTTCTGTAATCGTTCACCGTGATTCCAACGCCCTACTCGTGGTGAACGGTTATCCTACTCTTTAGGGGCCGCCTTTTTTCGCGGTTCTTTCTTACCGGCGGGTTTTTTCGCCACCGATTCCTTGGGAGCGGCCTCTTTAGGCGCCGGTTTCGGAGGAGACTCCGACTTTGAGGCTTCTTCCGTCGGGGCCTCTTCCGAGGGGGCTTCCTCTTCAGCGAGTTTAGAAGGCGCCACCAGCTCCGTCACGATCTTACCGCCGAGCACATGCTCCTTGAATATCTTCAGGGCCTTCTTCTTATCGACCGGACCATAGAAAGTGGGCGGTTGCTCGGGGGTTTCCACCAGCATCGTGGGCTCTTTCGCGCAATATCCACCGCAACCGGAGGCGGTAAGCATGACATCCATGATTTCTTTTTGAGCGATAGCCTCATTCAGGGCGGTGATTACATCTCGAGCGCCGGCGGCGATTCCGCACGTCCCCATATTCACTACTACTTTGGCTCTAAAATCCCCTCCCCTAAGCGCAAGGGTATGCCTTTGGCTTTCCTTGATCTTTCTTAGGTCATCTACGGAAATTTTGGACACGTGGGCTCCCTCCGTCTAAGGTACAGCGAAGAATCAACGGCCGCTGAATGGCGTATTATTGGTATCCGTCAAGAATCGATACGGTCTGTTTGGGATTAATATTGCCGTGGGTAGTCTCACCTACGAGCATAACCGGGGCAAGGCCGCAGGCGCCGAGGCATCTCACGGCTTCTAGGGTGAACCGGCCGTCATCCGACGTTTCGCCCACATTGATGCCGACCTCACGCACGATCTGGTCGAGGATGTCTTTGGATCCCTTCACATAGCACGCCGTTCCCAGACACAGACGAATGGTATGGCGCCCTCTGGGGAAGATTGTGAAAAAAGAATAAAAGGTGACCACCCCATAAACATGTGAAGTGGGAATATTCAGACCATCGGCCAATTTATACTGAACCTCCATGGGGAGGTAGCCGAACATGTCCTGGGCCGCCTTGAGGGCTGGAATTAAATAACCCGGATTGCCGACGTATTTATCGATCACGGGATCCAGTTTCTCCAGCTCTTCCGCGGGGATAATCTCCACCTTGGGCTGAATTTTTTTCTTGAGTAGAGCGTCTCTCTCTTCCACTGTCTTTTACTCCATGGCTTGGAATTCCGTGGACACGTCTCGCAAGCCTGCTGTTACATCACCACGAATCAATGAGCTGACTCCAAAGTGGTGAAGAGGAATATCATCAAGTTGGGCTCTCAAGCGCCCAGTGTCAAGCGTATACGTCCCACGAGGGGATGAGTGCCGATACACGAAGTCTACGGTCGCTGCGCCGGTAATAAGCGCGCTCAAGGTTTCATCAAGGGCGCCCAAGGGTTTTCGCCGCGGATGCGATCGGCGCATGGTTGCGGTAACGATCGTCCCCAACCCCCATGCGGATATAACCCGGAGATCGCCGTCCGCTTGTCGTGAGGCCTGGGCGAACCGCGGCAATCCATGGGAAGACACGCCGGGATCGGCGCATGAGAGCGTAGCTCGCACGGCCCGAAGGGTTTCTGTGGTCATCCCTTTCCCATTATCCGCAATGCTGATTGTCAAACGATCCTTGCTCGGCGCCTCGTCGATCGAGATTACAATGCGAGTAGCGCCCGCCTCGACGGCGTTCCATGCTATGTCCAGAATGTGTAAGGACAAATCCCGCATCACAACCCGGTGGACCACACATTACCCAGGCCCACTTTTGACGGAACCCCGCCGGCTACCATACCGGCGTCAAGCCGACTTACCTACCTTGATGTTCCATCGCGCCAATAAATCCGCACCTGGTGGATACCGCTCAACTGTTCTTCGGCGCATCGCCGGAACGTCTCATGACGTGAGCGCTTTCAAACAATCGTTTAGCAGACCTCCCCAAGGCGAGGGTCGTTTAACGATCCACTTCGGCTAAAACAATATCCACACTCGATAATATGGCTATGAGATCCCCGAACAGACATCCTTCGCTCATCTTGCCCAAAGATTGCAAATTTACGAAGGCCGGAGCCCTCCATTTGAGACGATAGGGCTTGCCTGTGCCGTCGCTGATGATGTAACAACCCATCTCTCCACGTGGGGATTCTATACATGCGTAGTAATCGCCCACAGGGACTTTTTCCCCTTCAAGGACCAGCATGAAGTGGTGGATCAAGCCCTCCATCTTCGTGAAGATTTCTTCCTGGGGCGGATAGGTCACTCCCGGCGCCTTGGTGCGAATAGGGCCTTCCACGAGGCGATTTAGGGTCTGCTTGAGAATTTTGTTGCTCTCGCGCATCTCGGCTACGCGTACAAGATAACGCGCGTAGACATCGCACCCGTCCTCCACAGGGACGTTGAAATCGTAATCCTCATACCCGGAATAGGGCTCAGTCTTGCGAATGTCCCATTGCAGACCGGATGCGCGTATCATAGGCCCTGTGATACCGTAGGCGATGCAATCCTGAAGAGAGAGAAATCCCACGCCCTTGGTGCGATCCATGTAAATCGGGTTTTTTGTAAGCAGGGTCTCGTATTCATCCACTTTGCCGTCAAAATGGTCGGTGAACTTTCGTAATTTATCGAGAAATCCCTCTTCCAGGTCTCTGGCCACTCCGCCTATGCGCAAATAGTTGGGCATGAGTCGGCCGCCGGCGGTGAGTTCAAAGAGATCCATAATCTCTTCGCGTTCCCGCAGCATATAAAAAAGCGGCGTCATGGCGCCTACATCATGGCCGTGGGTACCGAGCCAAAAGAGGTGACTGAATATGCGGGACAGCTCCGCCATCATCACGCGGATGACTTGGGCGCGTTCCGGGATCACCAGATCGAACATTTTCTCGACGGTGAGGCACAGACAGAGGGAGTTACTGGACGCTCCCATGTAGTCGCATCTCTCCGCAAGCGGTATGATTTGGTGATAATGCTTGTTTTCGCAGGTTTTTTCGTACCCACGATGGAGATAGCCCAGATAGGGGACCGCCTTGAGCACGGTCTCACCGTCAAGGTGAACAATGGCCCGGAACACGCCGTGGGTACTGGGATGGTGCGGTCCGAGGTTTATTTCCATTTCCCGACTTGTATAGCGCGTATCTTCACTCATCTCTTGAGAGGCTATGGGCTGAGGCATCGCGAGTCCTTTACTTCACTACGTGCGGGAGATCAGGGGTATCTTGTTCGGTTCCCCTCAGCGGAAAATCCTTGCGCAAGGGGTGGACGGTCCATTCTTCGGGCAAAAGCAGTGTTCGCGGGTCGGGATGGTTCAAGAAGCGTATCCCATACATCTCGGCGGTCTCACGCTCGTGCCAATCGGCCGTAATCCATAAAGGGGTCACGGACTCAATCTCTCCCCAGCCGTCCGCTTCTTCTTCCACGAGCGTCTTCAACCTGAAACGATGAATATGCGTGGTGGAATAAAGCTGGTACACCATTTCGAAGCGCGGTTTTCGCGGGAGACCGTCAACACCGGCTACGAACGATAACATATCGAACTGAAGGGTGGGCTCATATTTCAGGAAAGCGCACACTTCCAGGAGCTTTTCCTTGTTGATATACGCGCTCATTTGGTCACGAAAGGTTGAAAACCGGATGTCGTCCCCGAACCGGGCGCTGAGTTGGTCCGCAATCTCCTGCTGAGTCATCATACAGCCGCCTTAATGCTCTTTTCCTTGGGATTCGCCGCTAAGGATTTTTCCTTCATAACCTTGGCGTGGAGTTGCAATATGCCGTCCAAAAGGGCTTCAGGACGCGGGGGGCAGCCGGGAATATACACATCCACGGGAAGGTATTTATCTATACCCTGAACTACGGCGTAATTGTCGTAGATCCCGCCGCTGCACGCGCATGCGCCCATGGCGATCACCCACTTGGGTTCGGTCATTTGCTCGTAGATCCTCAGAACCGCGGGGAGCATCTTCTTCGATGCGGTACCCGAGACGATCATCAGGTCCGCGTGACGGGGAGAAGGTCTGGCGACTTCCATACCGAAGCGGGAAAGATCGTATCGACTCACGAAGGCCGCAATCATTTCCAATGCGCAGCACGCAAGGCCGAAACCCAAGGGCCACATACTCGATTTACGAGCCCAGTTCACAAACCATTCGAGATTCGTCACAACTACCGTGTCGTTTAGGTGTCTTTCTATTGCCATTCCAATGCGCCTTTTTTCCAAACGTAAATCAATCCCACAAGGAGTATCACCACAAAGACCAACATCTCCATAAAGGCAAATAAACCAAGACCTTGCGCAATAAAATCGTAATATACGGTCGCCCAGGGGAAAAGGAAGATGAGTTCAATGTCGAAAATGATAAACAACATGCCCATGAGAAAGAATCGGACGGAAAACCTGCTCCGTGCGCCGCCGATAGGGTCCATGCCGCATTCATACGGGGACAGTTTGATATCGGTTTTGCTACCGCGGCTCAGGGCTGTGGATAGAAGGATAATAACTCCGCCTATAAGGACGGAGAGGACAAGGATCACCAGGACGGGGAGGTAGCTGTTTATCATCCTCTTCTCCGGTCGCGGCGGGAAGGGTCCGAGACGGACTCTTCTCATGTGCGGATATGGTACAAAGGTAAATGCGTAGAGGTCGTTCTATGAAAGCTGTTGCATCCGAATATGTTTCATATATTTTTTACTGATTCGTGTCAAGACCTTTTTACCCGCATCCACTACCACTTTGGGGAAGATTCTCCGCCGCGGCCACGTCAAATCCCGATCATTATGTATCTCGGCTCATTCCAAAATTCAGCGCATCCGCTTGCCCCGACGGAATTGAGGTTCGAGAGCGAAAAATAGCAAATGATACCCTGATCCTAGCCCAGTCGCGCCCCGTTTACCGCATAACGAACGCGCGGTCATGACAAAGAAAAAAACTCTCCTCACGATAAGGTCGTCCCATGCAGAGAGATTCACCGGGCCTGAGACGGCTCTGCGGCCGATCACGACCCGGATGAAAACGAATCCATCCTGAAATCATTCTCATAATTCCAAAAGGGCACGCCCAATCCGGAGCCGGTTCTCTTGAAGTCGTATTGTTTCTCCAGCGCGTGTTAATCCACTTTCTCGAGCAGCCCCACGGCTTCACCGGTAAGGATCACCTCACCATCTCCTTTTGTACACACGGTTTCCATGGTGATGATGGGCTTGTCTTTTTTTATGTCGGTGATCGTGACCTTTGCCGTTATGGTTTCCCCAGCGTACACGGGCGCCTTGAACTTCAGGGTTTGGCTGAGATAAATCGTTCCCGGACCGGGTAATTTCGTGCCGAGAACCGCCGAAATCAGAGAGGCGCCCCACATGCCGTGGGCTATGCGCTTGCCGAACCTAGTTTTCGCCGCAAAATCCGCATCCAGGTGCGCAGGGTTCGTGTCGCCCACCAGGGCGGCGAATTGTTCTATGTCCTCTTGGGTTATAGTCTTCGACAACGAGGCGCTGTCACCGATCTTCATGGCGTGTTCCTCCCTCATTATTCATTGAGCGACGCACATCCTACCGATGTGTTTTCACAAAAGTAAGATCGGCGGAGCTTTTGTTGCAAAGCAGGTTTTTTCAACTTTGCTGAAAAATTTGTGATAATCGCCGAAAGCGGTATTTTCTCCTTGAGAAAAGCCGGTTTCGGCAATTGCAGAAGTTCTTGGAGAGGGGTTTGGGGAGAATCCTTCTTTCAGGAAGGTTCTCCCCAATATTACTTCTTTAGATCAGGCATTGGTATCGAATCCATTAATGGTCCGTCATCTGCTCCGAAGCGATCACTTTCTCGACGGCTAAAGGCAGAATGTGCAGGTAATCCGCTATAGGACGCTTGAGAAACTTGAGATCCTCATGTGAGATGTTCACGGGAGCCGCTTTGGCCAATTCCTCAGGCGAGAGCACAAGCTGCCCGCTTTCCGTGGCCAAGAGAATCCTGGACCGCAGGCCGGTGAATCGCTCAGTCTTCTCAGGGATGCCCAGCCCATAGTTCAGGTGTCCGGAACCTGCTATCACGAGCATGGTCTTGTCTTTGCCTTCCGGTGATTGCAAAAAAGAGACGATGGTATGCGCCATGAACGCGTCCCGTAGACCTTGAGCCGCGACAATATTATCGAGCGTCCGCCCTTGAAAGGCTTTATGGACCCGCAGACGCAACCTGAGCAATTTGTCGTTTTCCTCACTAACGGGAAGGTATTCCGGCGGAGGCAATTCTTTTTGCTTCTCCTTGAGTGAATCAAGCCCGTGAGCGGCCACCATTTTTACCAGAGGGTCGGGGGCGTTCAAACCGAGAATGGGTATCTTCAGATTCTTCGCAGTAATAAGGAGAGATTCGTAATCCTTGAGATTGGTCCAGCGTTCCGAACCAAGGGCCTGAATGAGTCCGTTCAGGTCCTCATCCGAGGCGAGCCACTTGCTCAGGATCGGTTGCTGCTCGACGGAGAACATTTCCATACCCAGGGCTAAATTGGCCTTTTTCGCGGCTAATTCACGGAGCAGCTGCGTTTGCAAGGCGTGATGGCGCTCTATGGTATGAATTTCGCCGACATAGATGATGCGCGCCTCGGTCATATCCTCGAGCATGTGCTCGAAGACCACCGGTTCGCCAAGATACACATCCAGGGTGATTGGGTCATGGCCGGCTCGACTATGAGCGGGATACCCCACGATGGTCATCAGGAGTGCTCCAAGTAGGCATAAGAGAACCTTCATTTTTACCACACGCCTTTCACGTACGTAATGTCGAAGTCGTTGAATTCGCCGCCGGCCCTCTCATCATAAGTTTTCACTTCACTCACCTGCGCGCTTGAGGGGCCTTTTTTCAACCACTCGGCTAGAGCGGCCACATCGGGTTCATCGCCTTCCATGAGGACTTCCACCTTGCCGTTGGGTACATTGCGAACCCATCCGACGACCCCCAGCTTGCGCGCCATGGATCTCGTGTAAGCTCTGAAGGCCACCCCTTGGACTATCCCTGAGACTATAGCGCGTTTTCGCACGATATTCATAGCTGATATATTCCCTCCCCTGCCCTACGCGCCTCTCAAATACGCGGATTATACGGAGCAAGTTCCGTTTCTTCCTCTCATTTTACAATTTGTAAAAAACCGTGACAACGATCTGACCGCAAACCGGCGAAATAGGAGTGTAGCGCAAGGGGTAAATAGCTTCTTACTGACTTTTGAAGCCGAATATTGTGCTGTGGCACACCTATTGCTCTTAGAGGGCGAGCGATAAACAGGGACGATTCGCCGATTTGTCCCTGAGACCAAGCGATCAGCCGGCGCCGCTTGAATTCTCGCCTCGAATCGGCGATCAAAAATAGAGTAGATTTAAGTATTTCAAGTATTTGCCTTAACCCCCCAATGGAGGAGGAACTCTTATGCGTGCGGTACGTTTATTAATGGCGACCTTCGTGCTCGCGGGCTTGCTCATCCCCTCGGTAGCCCTTGCGGCCGGCGGCAAAGCAGAAATGCTCGTGGTCGTGGCGGACACCAGAATGGTGCACTCTCCCATTACCTTGTGGTTTCTCAACGTGTATAACACAAACCCCACGCTCTTCGGCGTCCTCTGTGTCGTGCTGACCGCGGCCTTCGGGGGTACCTTGGGTCTTGCGGCCGACTTCCTCATGGCGAGGACCGGGCTGAATCTCACTTCAAGAAAAATCATCGAGCATTAATACTTCGCTCATTGTAAGGAGGCTGAGACATGGATTGGATGTACATGTATATGCCCATCGCCGGTGTTACCATCTGGTGGCCGGGCTTGGTCTTGATAGGATTTTCCGTAGGCGTAATCGGCGGCTTCTTCGGCATGGGCGGAGCCTGGATGGTTACCCCCGGTCTCAACATACTCGGTTTTCCTATGGCCTTCGCCATCGGCACGGATATGGCGCACATGGCCGGTAAGTCGATGATCTCGACCTTCCGGCACGCAAAGTTCGGCAACGTGGACTACATGCTTGGTATCACCATGGTTATTGGAACCGTCGCGGGTATAGAAATCGGCGCCCAGATCGTCATGTGGCTGGAATATATCGGCAAAGTCGGGCCGGTTGTCCGCTGGGTCTACGTGGTGGTCTTGGCCGTTATCGCCCTCACGGTATTCACCGATTACTTGAAAGCCACCCGCAAGAAAGCGGCAGGCGAAGTGGGTGAGCATGGAGCGGAAGGTCACACCTGGTATAAGACGCTCCATAAAATAAAGATACCTCCGATTGTTCATTACAAGGTTGCGGACATTCATTGTTCGATATGGTTGCCCATAACGGTGAGCTTCCTTACCGGTATCCTGACGGGCTTCTTGGGAATCGGCGGCGGTTTGATTCGTATGCCCGCCCTGGTCTACTTGATCGGCTGTCCCACTCACATCGCAGTTGGAACCGACCTCTTTGAAATCATCATCTCCGGTCTTTACGGAACATTGACCTTCGGCGCCAAGGGCCGCATCGAGATCTGGGGTGTGTTCGTCATGTTGTCCGGCGCCGCTATAGGCGCTCAGATCGGCACGGTCGCCACCAAATACGCTAAGGGCTTCGGTATTCGCTTGATGTTCGGCACAGCGGTGCTCTGTTGCATGGTTTCCGTCATCCTGAAACAGTTCAACATGGTTATGCCGGCGACGGTTATCATCCTCGGCGCAATCACCATCATCTCGCTGTATATCGTGTCAATTATGGTGAGAGGCGCTGCGAACGAGCTTAGGGAAAAGAAAGCCCAACAAAAGATGGCCGCATAGGAAGGTGAAAAGCATGAAAAGCAGAATACTGATTCTCCTCCCGGTGTTGATCATGGCGTTGATCCTGGCCTGTCCGGTAATGGCTGTGGAGGATAACGTAGCCCAAGGCAAGGTGCAGACATTCGATAAAGAAAAACAACTGCTTACAATAGACGATTACAACACGGATTTTACGAAAGAGCACAAGTACGGCGCCCCTACGGGCAAGCAATCAACGTATAATACGAAAGGCGCTTTAATTGGGATTACACCGGCCGTCGGAGATGTGGTTCGCATCGCCTTTGACCAAAAAGACGGCAAAAACCACGCCATCCGTATCATGAACGTCACCAAACAAGACGTCATGAAGAAGTAACTCCCGCGATCAACAATAGAAAGGGCGGCTCAAGGCCGCCTTTTTTCTTGTACTGATTCACCGGTCGTGAGACGGCCTACGCCTGGTGAACGATTGTGTCTATAGTTTGCCCAGCATCACACTGCTCGCCTTGATGAGCACACTAATCTCGTCACCGACCTTAACTCCCAGCTCCTTGACCGCCTCGACGGTAATTGTGGCGGTAACGATATTGCCTGCGCCTATATCAACCTTCACTTTAGCGGCGACGGCGCCTTCCTGCACATCCGTGACTTTCCCTTTGAAGACGTTCCTTGTGCTTAATTTCATGATGTTTCCTCCGTATTTCGTTCTAAATGAATGATGGTAAAGTTTGGATACGACGAATTGCCGGTGAGCGCTGGTATGCGCAACACGGCGTCAAATTGGCCTTGTGTTAGGTAGAATAGGCCGCCGGCAGAGCAAATGCAAGGAACACGTACGCGTTGACCGGGAACAGCGCAGGTGTTTGACGCTAGGGTGCAGCGTGTTTCTATTAGTGCTTGATTTCATGCTGCTTTACTGTTTTGAGAGTGTTCCCGGCTAACGTGACTGATGTTGTCGTATTTAGTGTATAATCTCTTTCTTTCACTTTCGGTTCTGAAGGCCCAAAATTGATCCCAAAGGTCATCCAAGAAGACTCCTCGGAGTTTGAGTATGGCCTCAGCGCCGTCTATTGACCAAAACATGCCTGCACCCTCCATGCGGATATT
>JBBRBO010000022.1:0-38279 GCA_038205805.1 Desulfomonilales bacterium | reverse complement strand
TTGTTGGTTGGGGGGGTGGGGTTTTCTGACCATAATCAAACCACCACCCCTCTTCTGTTTTTTTGTGTGGGGTGGGGGTTTGGGGGCCGCAATCTCACTCCCCCCCCCCCCCCCCCAATATTTTCTTTACCTCTTCTCTTCACCCGCGGGGCGCGCGCCGGTGAAGGCGGGGAGCAGCACGAACTTCACGGTTTCTTTGACGGAGGCGATGTATTCGTCTCGATCCACCTTGAGCATGGATTTGAAGTATTCTTCGCCTGAGACGAAATTGTGGATGAAGTTCATGAGCGCAAGCACCCTAAGACGCACGGGATTCGGTATGTTTCTTTTGTCTTTGGCCATTCCCATGGACCGAGCAATCTCAGTGACAAGTTCCGGGACGCGAAAGTCGAGCACGGATTCGTCGCGCGTCTTACCGAAGTAGCGGAAGAGGATAAGGTTCGATATTTCCGGGCGCTCGAAGAGATAATCGGTCATGATGTCAAGGGAAAGGGCCAGGGCCTTGTCGGCCGGCATGCCGTGGATGATGTCCCCGACCTCTTTGAGCTTGAGCCTCAGATCCTCGTTGATGTCAAGGACGACCGCCTCGTAGAGGTCGCCTTTTTCCCCCCAGTGGTAGTAGAGTGTGGAGATGTCGATGCCGACTTCTTCGGCTATCATGCGGGTGGTCGCTCCATGAAAGCCGTATTGCCCGAAGATGCGGCGGGCCTTTGCGAGGATTTTGGCCTTCATGGAATCGGGATCTTTTCGGGCCTTTTCGAGGGGGGTAACCATCATTCACTTCCATATTCGTATTCCATCAACCGTTGGAATCAAGATTGCGGTATACGATCAATTTTGTCAAGAGATTTCTACCTCTAAGTATAAGCAGGAATGGGCTCAGGCGAAAATCGGAAACCTAGTTGCAAAAGCAACCCGGCCTCCCGGCCATTTACGTGATTGGATGTGATCCTTGGCCGTACAGCGCCGGAATGTGCCTCTGAAGGAAGCCGCCGCTCCGGCTACTTACCTACCTGTAGGTAGGTTTCTCTTTGGGACGCCACAGAAACATCTCTTGTGTTCTCGGCGCCGACCATAGTGGCCCGCCGCTCGCCGATCATATATGTTTTCAATGTAACCAATTCCCACCAAAGTGGCTCCGACAAACAGCGCTGAAATCATAATGGGCTGAGGTAAGTAAGCCCGACACAATGTCTACTCAGGCGGTAAATTCGAAGCTGAGGGGCTCCACGGACGCGTCTTGCATAACGGCGCCGAGGCTTATTCGGGGTATTTGAGTAAGTTGTTAGGAATACGCTAAGCATTGCTTGCCAAAACACCATCTTTTCTATAGAATGCGAGGTGAGCGCAAATAGGCTTACATTTTTGTCTGGAGGCGCATTATCAGCGCCTGACTGAAACATAAAACTTGACATCTTCGAGCGGCCCAAATAGTATGACCCTACATTTATTGCCAGCTGTATCTGTTTAGCACGCACGCATTGAGCCCTACCCGATAAGGCGCTCCCTGTCTGCGTAACTGTATTAGTTTGATTTGGACGACGCGTGTCGTCCTGTGTTTAAGGAGGAATTTCATGAATCGGAATAGGGTTTGGTTACTTGCAGCCATCCTGACGCTGAGTATCCCGTTGCTGGCCGTCCAGGCTTCAGCATGGGAATTCGCTATGGACGGTATCTTTACCTGGGATTATGACTACATAACGCAAAGCGGTTCCAACGGCTTCTTTGGACCCCAAGACGTTGATAACGGCACCACCGGGTTGAGAACCGCCAATGCTTGGCTCGGCCAAAGGGCCGGCAATGTGCTGGTTTCAGGCTCCGACTATTCCAGAAACAGCCAGTACATGACCACGAATATGGAAATCAGGATCAACCCCGCGGTGCGCGTTCGCGGAACGTATTATGTCGGGTCATGGGCGCCGATAGCGCCGAATAGGATTGTGACTCCCTATGGTTTTACCGGCGGCAATACGGGTATAGTTGGTCTCGGCGTAGGTGATTTGGTTGCCTCCGAGTACCTTAACTACAGAAATCCCGGTATCCAGCGTTCCTTCTCCCCCGGTTACTGGAACACTCTGTGGTTGACCGCTGAACTCCCTTGGGGTGTATTGGCCATGGGTAAACGCCCGTCCACCTGGGGTATCGGCACTTCATGGAACGGCGTAGAGAACCGCTCCTCCGAGCAGATTAATATGGCCGCCCAGTACGGCCCCATCAGAATACTTATGGGTTTGTACGCTGCACGTGGAGCCTCCCGCGAAACCGTCGACGTAGACGACTATTTCAACAGCGACCTGGATAAAAATAACCTGAGAAATTTTGACTTCACCTTCCCGAATGTTACCTACAGAAGCGGTCCCCTAGACACGGGTTTTCAGTTTAACTTCGTGCGCACCCATCGCGGCGCCGAGCGCTTTGCGTTCAGTACACAAGCCGCTCTGAACACTGCTCAATTCAGCGCTCCTGCAAGAGATCGTGAAAGCATGTACGGCGGCGCGTATGTCAAATATTTTAACGGCCGTTTCTTCCTGAATTCCGAATTCGATTGGAACTTTGTAACCGATCGCTTCTCGGGTCGTACGTTAACAGCCACCCAGACTCTTGCTCCGACGCTGATCGAAGGGTATCGTGTAGCCGCTGAACTCGGCTGCGTAGCCGGCCCCACAAAGTTGGCTTTCCTCTACGCATGGTTGGGCGGCACCGACCGTAGGGGTTACGGAGTTCCCGGAACCACGAACACCGGCACGGCGGGTATTAATCAGGGAAGCTTCTCTGATCCCACTTTGGGGCTCTACACCAGCCAGTCTTTTTCAAACACAGGTTTCTTTCGGCCCTACAGCTACATGATGGTCTACAACTACGGTTTGGGCGCATTCTTCAACAATGACACGAACAACGGTTATGCGGACGACGCGTCCATCTTCGCAACTCGTCTCGACTACGCTGTGGCCTCAAACTTGAATACCTACGCTTCCTTCATGTGGGCCGACCGCGTGGGTAACTCCTACGGCCTCGGTTACCTGAGGCCCAACTTTACGGCGTTCGACACCGGTAACGGAAGAGTAGTGCCTGCCGTAACAGGCAAGTACAGAGGTGGAAGCACACTCGCAACCCGCGCCCCCGCAATTCCCGATAACAACCTGGGATACGAAATCGACGCAGGCTTTGACTGGAAGCTCCTCGAAGGCTTCACCGCCAGCTCGACCTTCGCTTACTGGCAGCCCGGCCAATGGTTCAACTACGCATGTGTGGACAAGGCCGTGGTGGGTTGGAACGTACCTGGTCCGGCCAATAACTGGGGCGTAAACCCCAACCGCGCCATCGACCCGATCTTCGGTCTGGAATTCAAGTTCACCGGCGAATTCTAAGAACGATTACAGCTTGTGACAATGACGGAGGGCTCAACGGCCCTCCGTTTTTTTATGGCCGCCCCCTCGAAGAGCGGCGCCTGTTCACCACGTTGAGGCGCACATACGGAAATATGAAGGGGTGGCTGGAAGGGGAAATGGGTCGCCTCTCCGGCGCTGCCGGCGTACAGCCGTTTTATGCCCGCCGGACGATTCCGAAGACTACAATTCGTGAGCTTTTGACCCTGAAAACCTTCACGAAACGAGAACACACTTTACAAGAGAGCATCTTCATTCTATCTTTAAGAGATGTCTTACTACGTTGGGACGACCGCAGCGCGATCGCTCTCACCTGTTTACGGATCTAGGCCCACCGCGGCCGTTGACGTCTCAGCCGACTCGGAAAAAAGGACCCTGTTTTGAAATACCTTTGGTTACTATTGGCCTCAGGGCTTTTGCTGTTCCAGATCGGATTCTGGCTTGTTCGACTGCGGCACCTTTATTTGGCCCAACGCAATACACCGGTGTTGAGCCCGGACGCGGATACGCTGTTCGTTGGTGAACCTCCTCTCGTGACGGTCATCGTGCCGGCGCACGACGAAGAGGCCACGATCGGCGAATGCCTAAAGTCCGTGGTAGCGCAGGATTACCCGAATCTACGAATACTCCTTGTAAACGACCGCAGCTCCGATGCTACGGCGCGTTTGGCGAAAGAAGTCGCACGGGATGATGCGCGCTTCTCGCTCATGGAGGTAGAGACGCTGCGCCCCGGCTGGACGGGCAAATGCAACGCGCTGGATCTTGGCATAAGGCAGACGGAGGGGGAATGGTTCGTCTTCTTGGACGCCGACAGTGTGCTTCATCCTGCGGCGGTTCGTCAATGTCTCCATCGGGCGATAAGCGAACGGCTCAACCTAGTGACGTTGAGTCCGCTGCCCAGGCTCGAGAGCTTCTGGGAAAAGGCCTTGCAACCCATGTTCATGGCCATGTCATGTATTCTTTTCCCATTGCACAAGGTCAATGATCGTAAGCATCCCATGGCGTCGGCCTGCGGCATGTTCATGCTCATGAGCAGAAGCGCGTATGACGCCATAGGCGGACACGCTGCCGTACGCGGTCTTGCCGTGGAAGACATCGGCTTAGGGAAGCGCATCAAGGCCGCTGGTTTGGGATTGCTCTTTGCCAACGGCAAGAGACTCATGACCACCAGGATGTACACGAATCGAGCCGACATACTCAAGGGCTGGACGCGTATCCTGAGCGCGTCCATGAACTACGACCTCGGCGTAACCTTACAATACCTGTTCATGAACATAATCATGAGTCCGCTCGCGATGGTCGCGGCCACTCTTATCTTCATGGGACCGGGGTGGGAAATGTTCCCCAACTCTTGGTTTATTCTTCCGGCCGTGGCCTTCGTGATCTCCGGCATAGTGGCGGACAAATATTGCCGGACCATCGGGGCGCCGCCGATGTACGCCCCACTCATGGCGTTCGGCAATTCCTTCCTCATATGGGTTTACTTAGTCATTCCCAAGAAGATCCTGCGGAAAGAGGCCCTGGAATGGCGCGGCACCACCTACAGCGAAAACGTATACGCCCCTACAGCCCTTGACCCTGCGGCGATTCCTGCGGAAGCGTCCCCATGGGAATCCATGAAGGCCGGTGACTCCCTGAGCCGGTAGCGCTCATTCCTAATCAGATAAGTAATATTTGGGAGAACCTTCTTGAAAGAACGGCTGAGTCCCAAACCCCTCTTGAGTCTCCGATCCGGCCTCCCGTGGGCGCAGCCAGTCTCACTTTCGGTGATCGTGCGTAGCGGAATGGCTCTGGAAGGGAAAAAAGTTTTTTGGGTTGACAAGAACAACAAAGTTATCGATACTGTAAGTATAGGCGGCGGAGCTGACTACAACGACCGTAAAGCCACGTAATAAATAGAATCAGTATGTATGGGGGACAACGCTCGAGTACCATTTTACGTATGTGGATTCAGCGCGCTAGAGCACCGGCCACACTTCCATTGCGGAGACGTAATCGTCAGGAAAGTTCAATCTTCGGGCGGCCTGCACAAGGATTCGGCGGTAGTCGCGCGAAGGAAGGGCCACGGTCCCCTCGGGACGATTTGCGAAGCCCACATAGAGCCACGCGAGTGCGGTGGTCCCGTCCTCCAGTCGTTGCACGGCTACGCGCTCCTCACCTCGTGAGTAGATGGCTGGATGTGCCTCTCTCCGGTCAAACGCCTTCAGGAGCTGCCATTCAAACTCGATAAGGGCGCCGTAGATGAAGGCGTTTTCTCTGCGTCGCAGGTTAGCTCGTCCACCACCCCGAGAAGGAGCGTAGTGGTTCCAGACCAACTCGTACCCCGCGAGTTTCGCAGCCTCGATGTTTCGCAGCAAGGATGAATCATAGCCTGCCGACTCGAGCCCCGCGCGCAACTCTGAATCATTCATCAGGGAACCGTAGCCAAAGACGAAGTCTGTTTGCATAGGGAACTCCGGCGCGGCGCTCTCATGGTTCACCACGCTCGAAACGGATCAGGCCCGGTGAACCAAGATCTTTATTGAATGCACATCCGCTTAAACGGTGGGTTTGAGTTCCGCCACCAGTTCCTCGGTCAATCTATCGGCCACTTTATTGGCCCATACCGCATAGAGAATGGCTATGGCCCAAGAAACGAAGAATTGGGAAACGGCGAAGAAATACCCAAAGTTGATGGGACCCCAGATCTTAACGGCCGCAACCTTTGGAAAAAGACCAACGAGAACCGACAGCAGCACATAATAGACTGTCGAAAAAATCCACCATCCTATAAGAAATCTCCTTTTGCGGTTATGGAGTTCGACGAACTTAGGATTGTTCGCAATAGCGGTCCAGTCCGCCGGTGTTCGGGGAGTAAGATCCATTGTAGATGCGTTTGTCATGAGGGATTTCCTTTCGGGTCCGCTCCTTGCGAGAAGCGCGGCCTAAGAGCGCCCTGGAGCGCTCTCAATGAGTGGGGGCCGTGCTGTCGGAGGGTGCGGTTCCAACGCGCGGTGGATGTATTCGTACCGGCAGTATAGACGTCGGTACGCGCGCCGGCAAGAAAAACTGAAATATCGCGGCGGTTTTTTACCGATTTCAGGTGGCCGAACACGCGCTACGGCAACGAATGTCGTTTTATGCTGTTTTAGGGCGGAATAATCGGGAAAGAATGCTTGCGATTGGGGAGAAAAGCTGTCAGAATGGAATCTCACAGTGAGGCCGATCTTACTCGTCGCCTCTTCCGAAGACCACATAGAACCACAGTTACAAGGGGTTATTTCCCTAAAGCACTAACTCGATCTTATCAGGCGAGATCGGTATTGCCGCCCGTCGGCATGAACAAGGCGCCTAGGCCGTAGACGCCCTGCGCATCCGAAGGCTATATCTTCATCCATCGGCCGTGAGCCGTAACCGGAAGCGCCCTACATAAATTCGGTATTATGAACGATGTTCCACCCCGCCCGGAGCCGGAAATCGTGGATGCGTGCACACGCTCCCAATTGCTCCGCTGCGCCGAGGCTCGTAGGCCGGCGCATATCGGCCCCAGCAGCGACTTGAGTGTCTCAATCATGCCGTCACCTAACCGAGACGGCGCTCCGCACAAGGCAAAATAACTGAAGGCGCAGTTCCATGCAGCCTTCCATTATAGACCTGGGGGTAATGATGAAGTACCAAGAGGCGTTTACAGAATCCATCGAAAATCCTGAAAAGTTTTGGGGCGACGCAGCCGAATCGATCGATTGGTCGAAAAAGTGGGACAAAGTTTTGGATGACTCCAACGCCCCGTTCTACAAATGGTTCGTCGGTGGAAAGCTGAACACCTGCTACAACGCAGTGGATCGCCACGTAAAGAACGGCCGCGGCGACCAAGTCGCAATCTCGTATGATAGCCCGGTCACCGACTCGAAAGAGAAAATCACCTATTCGCAACTACAGGAGAGGGTGTCCAAATTCGCCGGCGCCTTGAAGAAGCTGGGTGTGCAAAAAGGCGATACAACCATCATCTATATGCCCATGATCCCGGAAGCCGCCGTTGCCATGCTCGCGTGCGCACGCCTGGGCGCCATCCATTCCGTGGTGTTCGGCGGGTTTGCCCCGCGCGAACTTGCGATCAGAATTGAGGACGCAAAACCCAAGGTCTGTATCTCCGCCTCCTGCGGAATCGAAGTGAAAAAGGTAATTCCCTATCAGCCGCTTCTGGACGAAGCTATTAAGCTTGCCACTCACAAACCGGAAAGCGTCATAATGTTGCAACGGCCGCAAGCAAAGGCCGAACTGAAACAAGGCCGCGATTATGATTGGAACGAGATAACCGCCAACGCCGAACCCGCCGATTGCGTGGATGTAGAAGCCACAGATCCCCTTTACATCCTGTATACTTCCGGCACGACCGGCCGTCCCAAAGGCGTGGTGAGAGACAACGGCGGTCATGCCGTAGCCCTGTACTGGAGCATGCGCCACATCTACGGCATCGAACCCGGAGAAGTCTATTGGGCTGCATCCGACGTCGGCTGGGTCGTGGGGCACTCCTACATCGTGTATGCTCCGCTCCTGTTGGGCGCGACGACCATTATGTATGAAGGTAAACCTGTAGGCACCCCCGACCCGGGCGCCTTCTGGCGAGTCATCTCGGAAAACGGCGTAAAGGCTCTATTTACGGCTCCTACCGCCATTCGCGCAATCAAACGTGACGACACCGAGGGAAAATTTCTCAAACAGTATGATCTCTCTAAGTTTGAAACCCTGTTCCTCGCCGGTGAACGAACCGACCCCGACACCCTGCATTGGGCGCAAAAGCTCCTGGATAAGCCGGTAATCGACCACTGGTGGCAGACTGAGACCGGGTGGGCGATCTGCGCAAACTTCAGAGGACTGGAATTTTTCCCCATTAAGGCAGGTTCGGCAGGCAAACCCGTCCCCGGTTACAATGTCAAGATACTCGACGCCACAACAACTGAGGAACTACCCACCGGGACAAACGGCATCATCACCGTGAAGCTTCCTTTACCTCCGGGTAATTTGCCCACATTGTGGAATGATGATGAGCGTTTCCTCGAGTCGTACATGAGTGCGTTCCCTGGTTATTACCTGACGGGTGACGGCGGCTTCATTGACGCGGATGGATACGTATCCGTCATGGGGCGTATTGACGACGTTATTAACGTGGCGGGTCACCGTCTGTCCACAGGCGACATGGAAGAAATCTTGTCCCAGCATCCGGCCGTAGCGGAATGCGCGGTCATCGGCGCCGCCGATAGCCTCAAAGGACAGGTTCCCGTGGGCTTCCTGGTGCTCAAGGCCGGCGTTGATAAGAATCCGGACGAGATTATTAAGGAAGTGGTTCAGATGGTGCGCAGTCAAATCGGACCTGTGGCCGCGTTCAAACAGGCCGTCATCGTACCCCGCTTGCCGAAGACTCGCTCAGGTAAGGTGTTGCGCGGAACCATGAGGAAGATTGCGGATAGCGAAGAGTATAAGGCGCCCTCCACAATCGACGATCCTACGGTGCTCGGAGAAATCGCCGAGGCGTTGGGAACAATAGGCTACGCTAAACCGTAAAATTCGAGTATACTACTACGACCCACAATCAATAATGCCGAAGGATTGCCTCTTACGGCGTAAATGTCCATACCCGTGAGGGTTTTCCGGAAGCCGGAAGTCTTAGTTAACGTTCGGTGGGCGCGCAGACGCCTCAAAGCCACTGCACCAACTCGGATGAAGCAGGTTCGGCCCTTTTGAGCCGGAGACCTAGTTTGAATGACGATGGGATGGTCCGGAGAGGAGATGAGTCTCCCCTCCGGTACTCAGCGCATGCGGGGCCGCCTCAAGTACGCTGAACCATCAAACACATCGCGGGGACGGATCCTTCCGCCTCCGCTTTTTCCATGGAGGCCTTCAAATGGGCTGGAGCCCCGAACTTCCAACAAATTTAACCCTGAATCTCTCGAACTACTCTGAACTCTACGCCCATTCTGTACAGGACCCGTCGGATTTCTGGGCCGAGCAGGCGCGCAAATTTCTCACCTGGACCCGTCGATGGGAAAACGTAGTCTCTCACAATGTGGACGAAGCGCGGATCGAATGGTTCAAGGGAGGAAAGCTGAACGCATCCGCAAATTGTCTCGACCGGCATTCGGCATCACAAGCCGACAAAATCGCGTTCTACGCCGCATCGGAAGAGCCCGAGAGCGCTCGATCCATGACATACGGAGAACTGAGCCGCTGCGTAAATGAATTTGCTGCGGGACTGCGCTCACTAGGATTGGAACCGGACGATCGGGTAATGATTCAGCTTCCTGATTGCCTCGAGGCGGTAATAGCGACTCTCGCCTGTAGCCGATTGGGAGCCGTTCACTGTCTGGTGCATCCGGGGTACGGCCGAGAATCCTTGGCGTACAGGACGTCAACGTGCCAAGCGAAGCTTATCATTACCGCAGACGGTCACTTGTCCGAAGGCAAGGCCGTTCCTTTGAAAGATAAAGCGGATTACGCCGCAGCGGCCTGCGACCACGTTTCTCATGTGGTGGTCTTAGACCATTGCGACCTAAAACCGGAAATGACCCCGGCTAGAGACGTTTTCTGGAAAGACGTGCTCCACCCCGGAGAAACCGTCGCTCCCGTGGAAAGAGATGCGGAAGACTCGCTCTTCATCATGTTCGCAGCGCCCGCGATAGGGAAACCTCGCCCTGTAGTTCATACCCACGGCGGCTATCTCCTTTGGGCGGCAATGACCACAGCCTACATGTTTCAGCTCCAGGACCACGATGTCTTCTGGTCAACCCCCGAACTGTCCCGCATAGTGGGGCACTCCTTCAGTATCTACGGTACGCTGCTCAACGGCGCAACCGGTGTAATCTATGAAGGAGACCTCCTCACTCCCGACCGGCATGCAATATGGTCCGTGGTTGAGAAGATCGGGGTCACGAAACTGTGCACCGGCGCCGCCGTGCTGCGAACCATGAAGGCCGCCGGCCTGGATCCGATTGTCGAGCACGATCTGTCGTCACTCCAAATCATCGGGACCGCAGGGGAATTCCTCACTGACGCGGACGAGGAATGGTTCAAGCGTCACGTGGGCGGAGACAAACTCCCTGTGGTGACGACCTGGGGCCAAGTGGAAACCGGTGGACCGGCGATGGGATCATGGCCTGGAATAAATTCTCATGCGGGAACGGGGGCTTATCCTTTCTTCGGCGTCAGGCCCTTGATCTTCGACTTGGACACCGGCGAAGAATGCGAGTATCCCAACCAGGACGGCGCCCTCTTTATTAGCGACCCCTGGCCGGGTGTCGCCCGCACCATATTCGAAGACCACGACGCGTACCGAGACGCGTACTTTTCGCCGTTTCCGGGCATGTTTATTACGGGAGAAGGGGCGAAAAAGGACGAAATCGGCCGATTCCACATCACTGGCAGGATCGATGACGTCATTAACGTGGCGGGCCACAGGATGGGCGCCTGGGAACTCGAGGCCGCCTTGGGCTCACATCCCGGTGTGGCGGAAGCCACTGCGGTGGGGTTTGCTCACCCCATCAAAGGCCAAGGGATCTACGCCTTTGTGCGACTGAAACAATCGGAAGAGAAAACCGAGCAGCTACGCCGAGAACTCTACCATGTGGTAAACCGCATGATAGGAGAAATGGCCGCTCCGGACATCATCCAATGGGCCGATGACCTCCCGAAAACGCGAAGTGGGAAGATACTCAGACGGGTCCTTCAGAAAATCGCGGCAGGATGTGTGGACGGACTCGATGACCTATGTACCATGGCCGATCCGACTGTCGTGGATGAACTCATCAAGACGCGCAGTGAAGCCCACGGACTCGAGGAACATCAAGCAAAGAAGTAGTACCGGAAAGAGCTTTTTGCACGCAGACTTGCCCTATTGGTACCTTCTCTGTGCTTGGCCATTGAAAAAGTTCGCATGAAAGTCTCGCATCCGCGATGTGCCGCACAACGACCACACGGGAGGTTTTTCAGTACGGGAGTTGAATTCTCAACCCCCTTCTCAGAGGGGCAAGCGTCGGCTCCGAGTTAAAGGCTTGTCGGGCAGTATCCGTACAGCCCCCTGATAAAGGGATTCAGGGGTTTAATCCTTAAATATATCGCATGATTGGCTACTTTCCTACTTCGTTGTGACGATAAGTTATGGTCGTTCTTGGAGAGGAGTTTGGGACTCAGCCTTTCTCTCAAGAAGGTTCTCCCCAATATTATCTCTTTGATTGAAAGACGCTACAGCCGCAGTATCATGGTGCGTTCGCGTTCCCCTGTGTCTTGAAACACAAACCCTTCTTTTTTATAGAGCTTTATGGCGCGAAAATTCAGCGCTTCCACGGTGAGCCAAACTGCGGCGAGTCCCAGTTCACGGGCCTTGTCGATGGCTCGTTTAGTGAGCAGTGTGCCCAGTCCTTTGTTTCTCACATTCTGAAGTACGAAAATCAGGTATTCGCCGTTATTGCGGTCTTCTTCAACAATGAGCGCCGAGTGCCCGATCACCTTCCCGTCGTGCCAAGCAACGAAGTTGTGGCCGGCCTCGATCAGGCCCTCAACCCATTTATCGCGAGTCTTTTGTGTGGCAGGCGGCAATCCCTGAGTCACCGCCTTGGGAGAAAAGTTGTCGTACATCTCCTTAAGCGCAGGAACATCTTCCGGCAAAACCCCAGCGATTTCGACGGTGTCACCCTGTTTGTCTTTGTAGGTTGAACGATTTTCGTCAGCCTTTGCCCTATTCGAAGAAAGATCAGCGACCGGGTTGATAATGGGATCAACAGAAGATAACAGTCGCTGATCTTACTTGGTGGACTCGCAAAAAGTCCGGAAATCGCGCTTTTGCGCCATATAACCTATTGTTTTCATGACCGGGCAGTTCTCTGGATGTAACTTCTTGCGAGACCATCTTAATTGAAACGACAAATTTACGGAAAAATGGGATTACTATACCGGACGCAGAGCCGCCCTCCGCACGGTGAAGTCCGTAAGGGAGACGCATCTCCCCTACGGCATGACCCATCGTGATTCTAAGTGATTGGGTGATTCCGATGATCGGCGCCGTGTCTCATTCTTCAGCGGGCGCTCGATCACCGGGAGAGCGCAGTCTTACTTGATGGACATTCTTCCGGAGACCAGGCTCGACACCACCGTGGGATCAGCAAGCGTCGTGGTATCCCCAAGCTCGTCCACTTGATCCGCGGCGATCTTCTTGAGAATGCGGCGCATGATTTTGCCGGAACGTGTCTTGGGCAAACCGTCGGCCCACTGGATGATGTCGGGAGTGGCGATTGGTCCGATTTGCTGCCTGACCAAATTAACCAGCTCCTTGCGGAGTTCTTCGGTTTTCTCAACACCGGTGTTCACCGTAACGAAGGTGTAGATACCGGTTCCCTTGATCGGATGCGGGAAGCCCACAGCCGCCGCTTCCGCTACTTGCGGGTGGAGGACCAGGGCGGATTCGACTTCGGCAGTTCCCAAACGATGTCCGGAGACGTTGATAACGTCGTCGATTCTGCCGATGATCCAATAGTATCCGTCTTCATCCTTTTTGGCGCCGTCACCGGTGAAATACATCCCCGGCATACGGGAGAAGTAGGTGTCGATGAAGCGTTGATGATCGCCGTAGACCGTGCGCATCATTGCCGGCCAGGGTTTTCTGATGAAGAGGGCGCCTTCCTGACCCGCATGTTTCGTCGGCTCGCCCGTTTCGGGATCCAGGAGGATCGGATCCACTCCGAAGAAGGGTTTCCAGCAGGAACCGGGCTTGATGGGCGCAACGCCGGGTAGGGGAGTCATCAACTGAGCGCCCGTCTCCGTCTGCCACCAGGTGTCCACGATGGGGGCTTCTTCGCGGCCGACCCACTTGTAATACCATCTCCAGGCCTCGGGATTAATGGGCTCGCCCACAGTCCCCAAGAGCTTAAGTGAGGAAACGTCGTGTTTTTGAACAAAGCCTTCGCCTTCCTTGGCCAATGCGCGGATAGCCGTGGGAGCGGTGTAGAATTTGTCTACCCTGCGTTTTTCCACGATTTGCCAGAAGCGACCAAAGTCGGGATAGCTCGGCACGCCTTCGAACATGACGCTGGTGAAGCCGTCACAGAGCGGTCCGTACACGATGTAACTGTGGCCCGTGACCCAGCCGATGTCCGCCGTGCACCAGAAGGTTTCGTCAGGTTTAAGGTCGAAGACGAGCTTTGTGGTCATGGCGACTTGCAGTAAGTAACCGCCTTGGGTGTGCAACACGCCCTTGGGTTTGCCCGTACTGCCGCTGGTGTAAAGGATGAACAGCGGGTCTTCCGCCGACATGCGCTCGGGTTCCACGTATTTCGGGAGCGACTCATCGGCCATGACTTCATGCCACCACACTTCTTTGGGACCCTTAAGTTCCAGACCCATATTGGCTCGGTTGAAGACGATGACCTTTTCAACCGTGGGACAGGTTACCAAAGCGTCGTCAACATTTTTCTTGAGGGGCAAGGGTTTGCCGGCGCGGAAACCGCCGTCAACGGTGATAACCATTTTCGCTTCGGAATCTTGCACGCGGCCGGCGATGGATTCAGCGCTGAATCCGCCGAAGATGACGTTGTGAATAACGCCGATTCGGGCGCACGCCAGCATGGCAACGGGCAGCTCAACAATCATGGGCATGTAGATAACGGCGCGATCGCCCTTTTTCATGCCTTGGGCCTTGAGCACCGCAGCGAATTTGTTCACCTCGTCATACAGTTCCTGGTAGGTGACGGTTCTGGAATCGTTCGGGTTGTCGCCTTCCCAGTAGTAGGCGACTTTGTTCTTGAGGGCGGGCAAGTGTCTGTCAAGGCAGTTGTAGGTAACGTTGAGTTCCGCTCCGCCAAACCACTCGATCTTCGCGGCTTCGAAGTCGTATTTGCAGACGAAGTCCCACTTTTTGTACCACGTAACATACTCGTCCGCCATTTCAGCCCAAAAAGCGTCGGAATCTTCGATGGACCTTCGGTACATCTCTTCATACTGTTCGGGGCTGTTGATGTATGCTTTTTTTCGGAATTCTTCAAGGTGCTCATCATACCATTTTTTCGGAGCTGCTTCCATTGACACATTCCCTCCTGCTTTATGTTTTTTCAGGTCTACGCAATCAGCCGGCGATTATCGTGGGCAAACCTGAATTGCCGCCGTTATGAACTAACTATGTTGTATGGGGCCGAGCCGGTGATCCAAATACTTGAAAGGCGCCGCTGTACCGCCCATAACTCACTATCGAGAAATGCCGCATGCTTACCTATTGCACTGGAGTATCCCCGCGGCGGAGCCCCTGCAATCCCTTACCCTGTAAGCGACCGAAGAGGCTGTGCCCAAGGACGCCCCCCTGTAAGCATTCTATTGCTTGACCCGCAAGCGTTGGTTAATGACGATGAAAAGCGCCTATACGTTGTTGTTGAGAGGTTTCGCGTAATAAAACGAAGCCGAATTATCGGCATGATTGATTATATGAGTTAGATCGAAGAGTTCTGGTGTATGGAAAATCCCGAAAAGTGGATACCCCATGGCGTTGCGTTCGCCGCCGTTTTTTCAGGATGCTTATTCATTTGTACACTCCGGAGCCCGGTCGTGTCAAGAGCCTTTATGTTCGATATAGTGATTTTTTGTATCGATCAGGATGTGCAAAGAAAGAAATATCAGCCGAAGATCGGAGAATCATACAAATAAGAGGCGCATCCTCACCAGGTTTAAAGCCGGAGTACGCGTACGGCGTCGCTTTAACCTGAAAAGGGGGTAATTTCAGGTGTTCATATATCCGAACAAACGCAAGAAGGCGGAGATCCCGCGAAGTCCACCCCGCAGGCAAAACATTACTGCCTCTTGTGATCGCTCACTCACAAGCGTGTGTTCTCCCGATTGTTTTTATCGTCTCGTGCGGTAACAAACGGACGGAAAGCCGCAGAACCCGCACGCTCTAAGGGTTAGCTTCAAATTAACTCAACCTCAACAAGGGGGGTTTTATCGCCAAGCTGCGTACTCGTGAAGCATACCGGGCGCTAAATTGAAGGGTTTTAAAGATAAGAAGAATCCGCAGGCCGACCGGTTTGGAGAGCCTGCCCCTAAGGGATACCGCACACTATGTCTACTGCCGATATGCTTTCATAAACGTAAGATTGGTGGAGCTTTTGTTGCAAAGCAGGGTCTTTCCAACTCTTTCTAAGAAACGTGTGATATTTACCGAAAGCGGCCTTTCTTCTTGAGAAATGTTGGTTTCGGCCATTGTGAAAGGTCTTGAAGAGGGGTCTGGGAATCATCCTTTCTTTCAAGACGGTTCTCCCCACTATTACTTCTCAGGCTAGGCATTGGTGTACAACACTCGTGACGAATGCGCGGGGTCGGCTTACTCCCGGTGAATGCTTATCGCAAAGCGCAGCTAGAGAAGGCTCACAAGCATGCGAGTCCCCACTAGAAGAAGGAGCACGGCGAAGATACGTTTGAGATGCTGCACAGGCAACGTATGCGCAAGACGAGCGCCAAGAGGAGCCGTGAGCACGCTGGCGGCCACGATGCCCAAGAGCCCGGGGAGATACACATATCCAAGAGAATAGGCCGGGAGATCGCTCGCTCCCCAACCGTTAAAGACATACCCTACAGCGCCGGAAAGTGCGATGGGAAACCCTATCGCCGCGGACGTGCCGATTGCGTGACGGACGGGGATGTTGCACCAAATCATGAACGGCACGGACAAACTGCCGCCGCCGATGCCCACAAAGCTCGATACGATGCCGATGATATTGCCTACCGCTAACATACCGGCTGATCCCGGTAGGTTACGGTCGGGTTTCGGTTTACGGTCAAGCAGGAACTGAGCGGCCACATAATAGAGAAAGAGCACAAAAAAGGCTTTGAGTGAATTTGTCGAGAGTTGCGCGGCTATCCAGGAGCCCACAAAGGTTCCCACGAGGATGCCCAATACGATGCGCCTCACCACATCCCATCGCACGGCGCCGCGCGCATGGTGAGCCATGAAGCTCGATATGGACGTGAACATGATGCTGGCCAAGGAGGTCCCCAAGGCCATGTGCATGATTACATCGTATGAGACCTGCTGCACTCCGAGGGCGTAGACCATCATTGGTACGATGACGAGGCCGCCGCCTACTCCCAATAAGCCGGCGAGTACGCCCGCAATCGCGCCTACAAAGGCATACAACAAAATCGTCGTTAGCATTGGAACTCCAAGGGCGCCTCCCCGCTTCGTATCTGGAAAGATATAATGAAGTAGACTCCGTTTCTTACGGTTCACGGCGCCCATACGGCGTTTTATGCGGTGTACCAGCCACCATTTTGGCACAGAAGATCCCGAGAGCCGGTCACCCGATGCGCAGCTTTGCTCCGGAACGTATAGTAGCCAAACAGGGGCTCGAGGGCAAGGATCGGCGCCGATGAGTGATTACGGTCCACGATGCTATGTGGCTGCGGTGTACGCGGTTCATTCCGCTGAAATTATTTTCATTTATGAGAAACCGTGGCGATCGTGTTTGAAGCTCCGGCTCGGCGCCCCCGGCGTACGTTCTTACCGGCGCCTAAACCTGGCGTGGGGTGTAGTAATCCCTAGCCAAGAGCGGTAAAGTCCTTTGGTGCGGTTTATTTTTCACCTTACTATCAAATATTGACACTAAAAAAAGTTGCACAATAAAAGTAGAAATCACGTGTTTTTATGTGCTATATTTTGCCGGCCCATGATTTTCCGCTTTACCGGCGGTCCCAAAAGGCCTCGCCGACACAGTTCGTGGGCGGTCGCTTCATATAAGAAACGAATCACCGGCCCTCAACGATCTTATCCCGTAGAGGCCGACGGCTGAGGATTCACTACGGTGATCGGTTTCTTTAAAACTCGCAGTCTTTCTCATAGTTTGATGGATCCCGTTATTATTGATTCCTATTGGTCCTCTGTTGTCGGTATGAATAGCGGTGAAACGGGGTCTTTCACCGCAGCGGTCAGGATTCAGGCCTACCCCGGACGTGCATACGTTCCGGATAGTGAACTATATTTTCACCAGGAGATTAGCGCATGCCCACCGAAGCTCAAGCCCCACAAGCCGAAGGCGTCATTCTAGGCAGTTACGCAAGCGGAATCAGCGAAAAACCCCTTTTGGGAATCACCATCGGCGACATGTTCGATAAAACCGCAGAGGAACATCCCGACAACGACGCCCTTGTGGTGAGGGATCAAGGGGTTCGATTTACCTATCGTGAGCTGCAAAGCAAAGTAAACCAATTCGCCAAGGGATTGATGGCGCTAGGCTTTAAAAAAGGCGAACGTGTCGGGATTTGGTCTCCCAATAAGTACGAATGGTGCGCGGCCCAATTCGCCACGAGTAAGATCGGCGCCATTCTCGTCAATATCAATCCTTCATACAGGCTCCACGAGCTGGAATATGTACTCTCTCAAGCCGGTTTGTCCGGAATCATTATCGCCCCGGAATTCAAGCTGTCCAATTACACGGAAATGATGTACGAAACCTGCCCGGAACTTGCTCAAAGTGAACCTGGTAATTTGAAATCCGCAAAGGCCCCCGCTTTGAGGGCGGTGATCCGCATCGGTGACGAGCGCAAGCCGGGAATGCTCACCTGGACGGACGTCATGAATTTGGGTGATAAAATCACCGACGAACAACTCGCCCAGCGACAGAAAGATCAAGAGTTCGACGATCCCATTAACATTCAGTACACCAGCGGCACTACGGGCTTCCCGAAAGGCGCAACACTAAGCCATCACAATATCTTGAACAACGGTTACTTCGTGACCGAGCTTCAGAAACTCACGTCAAAGGATCGCATGTGTATCGCCGTGCCGCTCTATCATTGCTTCGGCATGGTTATGGGGAACCTTGGCTGCGTCGCCCACGGCGCCACAATGGTGTATCCCTCTGAAGGTTTTGAGCCCCTCGCGGTCCTTGAGGCCGTGCAAGCGGAAAAATGCACGTCGCTCTACGGCGTCCCGACCATGTTCATCGCCGAGCTGGATCACCCTCAGTTTAAGGAATTCGATCTGTCGTCCCTGCGCACCGGCGTCATGGCGGGGGCGCCTTGTCCCATCGAGGTTATGAAGAAGGTAAAAGACCTCATGAACATGAAAGAGGTCCAAATCGCCTACGGTATGACCGAAACCAGTCCCGTGAGCACCCAAACGAGAGCCGATTCCAGCCTGGAAAAGCAAGTGAGCACTGTGGGCATGGCTCATCCGCACATCGAGGTCAAGATCGTTGACCCCGCGGACGGCAAGGTGGTTCCCATAGGCGAATCCGGTGAACTCTGCACCCGCGGCTACAGCGTTATGCTGGGCTACTGGGAAAACGAAGAAGGCACACGCAACGCCATCGACGCAGCAAGATGGATGCACACCGGCGACTTGGCCAGGATGGACGCAGAAGGCTACATAAAGATAGTGGGACGCATAAAGGATATGATTATTCGCGGCGGCGAAAACGTCTACCCTCGTGAAATCGAGGAATTTTTCTATCAGCACCCGAAAGTCTCGGATGTGCAGATCATCGGAGTGCCCGACGAAAAATACGGCGAAGAGATCATGGCGTGGGTGAAACTGAAACCCGGCCAAACGGCTACGGATCAGGAGTTCAAGGACTTTTGCAAGGGCCAAATCGCTCATTACAAAGTGCCCCGCTACTACAAATTCACCGACGATTTTCCCATGACCATCACGGGAAAGATCCAAAAATACCTCATGCGGCGCCAATCCGTCGAAGAACTGGGTCTGGAAAAGGCCGCGACCCAAGAAACCGCGTAATCTCGCCTCTTGATCGAAACAACGTTGGGGAGAAGCTTTTTGCACGTGGGCTTCTCCCCAAATCTGAAATACGCTTCCCTAAAGTAATTTATACCAAAGTGCTTTCCAACGAGTAACATTGGTGAAGACTCTTTTTGGGAAGGTAGGTTTTTTCGACGTCTATCTGAGAATGTTTAATATGCCGAAAGCGGCCTTTTTTCCTTGAGAAAAGCCGGTTTCGGCCATTTAAAAGTTCTTGGAGAGGGGTTCGGGGAGAAGCCTTCTTTCAAGAAGGTTCTCCCCGATATTACTTCTTTGGCTGCGCATTGGTATTACCCGCTCCGCCGCTGCCGACAAAAGGTCCATTGAAGGCTGCATATGATGCCCCGGCTCATCCCACCTAACGCCGGTCGAGGATATTGACGCCAATATCTGCACGTGTGTCAACGAGCTTTCATTGTTTGTGGAGGCCCTCGCGTCATGGACATGGGTATCGGAAAGAGCTAGACGGTCCTACATACAAGAATGCGCTTCACCAGTCCGACTCTTTCACCGGCGAGCGGGGAGTCACCGATCCGTGGACGCAGCCGTACTATGGCATACGGACAGGAGAATGGCTCTGGTAGGGAAAAAACTTTTTTGGGTTGACAAGGTAATATTTTAATATACCATAGAAAGTAGGGCGGAAGGAAACTTTATTTCAGAAAAATACCTCACGTTTTTTGAAAGGATTCAGCAAGCCGAAGGTGGTACTATGCTCGACGCATGATGACCTTGAGCGTGGTCACAGCCGCGATTGCGAGCCCTGTTCTCCTCGTATATACTTAAGATTCGCCGACGTTGCGCCGTAGTTCAATCAAGGAAAGCCCCATGACGAAAGACACCCAAGTCGTTGTTTCCTCAGGCCAGGTTTCTACAACCTTGGATGACGGGGTCGCCATACTCAACCTGGACAGCAGCATGTACTACGGCCTCAATGACGTGGCCTCGGATATATGGAAGCTCATGGGTGAACAGCGAACAGTGGGGACCATTTACGATGCGCTCCTCACCCAATACGATGTCGAGCCTGAGGTCTTCCACAACGACCTTTTCGAGTTTCTGAGGCAGCTCCAAGAGGCCGGTCTCATATTGGTTGATACCGATGTGCTTTCACACAAGTAACATTGGTGGAGCTTTCATTGCAAAGCAGGTTTTTCCAACCTCTTGCTCGTTTCGGCCATGATAAAATTCGTGGAGAGGGGTTTGGGGAGAAACTTCTTTCTAGAAGGTTCTTCCCTATATTACGTATTTGGTTGGGGCATTGGTTGACAATGAGAATCCTGCGTAGACTCTTTTCGCTGCCTCCGTTGGATCGTAAGCTCATACTAGGAGCGGTTTTCTTGTCATGTTTCTTCAGGGTAGCGCTCCGGGTGTGTTCTCTTCGGAGACTTGTTCGTTTCTCATCAAGGATCGGCGCTCGACGCCCTTCCGGTGAAAACCCCTTGTGGATTGCGCAAAGGGTTCAGTGGGCGGTTTGCACGGTGAGCAAACGTATCCCCGGTCTCGCAAATTGTCTCGCTTCCGCATTGACCGCAAAAGCGCTGCTCAGTCTCGAGGGACATCCAAGCGTCTTAGAGATCGGTGTGAAAACCGGTGACTCGGCCAGTTTCAGCGCACACGCGTGGCTGAAAACCCAAGATGAGATACTCATCGGCTCTGGGAACATGTGCGGTTACGTAGCCCTACCGCAATTCGACGGGAAGGACGGATGAGCGGGATTGCGGGCGTATTCTTCCGCGACGGCCGTCCGGCGGACGAAACTATCCTGAAGAAGACGCTCGCCGTCATGAGCTATCGTGGCCCGGACGGCTCCGGCAACTGGACGGACGGCGCCGTGAGTCTCGGTGGGCTCATGTTGCGGACCACCCCTGAATCCGTTCGTGAACGGTATCCAAAGATGGACTATTCGGGTCGGTACGTCCTCACCGCCGACGCCTGTCTCTACAATAGGGATGAACTCCTGGAGCGCCTGGGCGTTGATCCCACAGCCGCTCACGATGTGGATGACGGCGACCTTATCCTGAAGGCTCACCGGAAGTGGGGCGATGCGGCGCCGCAGCAACTGGACGGTGATTTCGCCTACTGCCTGTGGGATCGAGCCGAAGAAAAGCTCGTCTGCGCTCGCGATGCGTTTGGGGTGCGTCCCTTGTATTATTACGTCTCAGATGCCATGTTCGCCTTTGCATCCGAGATTCGTCCTTTACTCGAAATCCCGCGAGTCCCGCGGCGCTTGAACGAGATCATGGTGGGGGATTACCTGGTCGGCCTCAAGGACGACAAAGAGATCACCTTTTACGCGGGCATCCTTCGTCTGGCGCCGGGGCATTCCATGACCGTGACGCGGGCAGCCGTCCATAGTCGGGAGTATTGGTCTTTAGACCCCCATCGTGAGCTGAGGCTGGGTTCCGATGACGAATACGCCGAGGCTTTCCGGGAGTTGTTTACTCAAGCGGTGCGGCGCCGCTGCCGGAGCGCCTACCCCGTTGGCTCGCACTTGAGCGGGGGACTGGATTCGTCGAGTGTAACCTGCGTTGCGAGAGCCGCCGTGCGCGAATCGAGTATAGGGCCGCTGTATACCCTCTCGGCGACGTACGACCACCTGCCCATATGCGACGAGCAGCGGTTCATACGCACCGTGACCGCTCAAGGAGGCGTCAAGCCCTTGTATGTACCGACTGAAGGATTGCCGATACATCCCTACCTCGAGTCGAGTGCAGGATGGGAGCATGACGATCCCTTTGACGCGCCAAGTTCATTCTGGGACGCCCTTGTAGGGGTGCTCACCGACGATGGGGTCCGCGTGATTCTGGACGGCTTTGACGGGGACAACACCGTCTCCCATGGGACGGCGTATCTTGCGGAGCTGGCATCACGGATGAGGATCGCCGCGCTGGTCCACGAGGTTCGGGCTCTTGCAACCGCAACCGACGGCTCGTTTACGGACTTGATGTGGCGTAAGGCGATACGGCCCCTCACACCGGCGCCGGTTCGCAGAATGTGGCGACGTGTCACCGGGCATGGGAATCGATCCTGGCCCAAACCCAGCTTGATTTCGCCTCAGTTTGCGGAGAAGATCGGCGCGGATAAGCGATACCGTGCGTTTCGGGGGTTTTATTTGCAACCCATGCGCAATGCGCGGGAGCAACATTACCGAGGTCTCACATGGGGCGGTCTGACCCACAACCTGGAAGGCACGAACAAGCTTGCCGCCCGGTACGCCGTCGAGTATAGACATCCGTTCTTTGATCGATCATTAGCCGAGTTTTGTGTGGCGCTCCCAAGTGAGCAAAAAATTGCCAATGGATACACTCGGAATGTAATGCGACGGGCCATGAAGGGTATTCTGCCCGATGACATTTGTGTGCGTACGGATAAGACGGACTTCTCCCCGAGCCTGCTCTATGATATGAATGCAACGGAAAGCAGCCTAGTCCAGGAAGTTGTTCAATCATGTCGCAAAGCGACGGAAGACTATATTGACACCAAAGCGTTTGACGATCTAACGAGGCGTTTTCTCGCCGATCCGTCCAAGGCGAACCCATTTGTCCTGTCGCCTGTCCTAACATTAGGGCTATGGTTACGCCGATCCGGCTTGACCCCTTGAGTGCCTGATGATGAGGCCGCACGCTTGTAAAAATGCATAAGATCGGTGCGAAGAATACGAGTTTCCCTGAGTCTTTAATTACTGATTGCGAATCGGAGTTCCCCCTGAATGGAAGGCGTCCGTATTCGATAATGAGGATCACTTAATGAAAAACGACGCACATGATGGACTCGGGTCGCCTATTGTTTCAGAAGGTTCCTCGAAGAAGCCCTACACCAAGCCCGAACTCATGACCTATGGAACGGTGGAAACTCTCACAGAGAACTCAGACGTTACGGGTACTATTACAGATCGGCCTATGGATAGCCAACGGTCTAAGTGAGGGAAAGTCCCGCAGATACATACATTTTCGCAATGCGCATTGTGAGGGTGGTTTCTGGTGCGGCGCACACGGAATGGGTAGCGTAAATAAGAGGTTACCATCAAATTACTGGGATAGCATGGGTTATGTATTTTTATTCGGCTTACGGCCTCGGCATTCAATCTGAAATTCCTCTGCCTGCTCTGATGCCAAGCGAAGCTCCTGCGGATATCACTATGCGTTTCGGTAATGTTACGCCTATTGATCCGGTTGCGGCGCATACGTCACTCAGCTTGCAATTCCGGGAAGATAAAGCCTTTTTCTTTGTTCGAGGGCTTGGATCGGGACAAGCTGTCTCAGGTCGCGAAATAATGGGCGCTCCGGAGCCCGACATGGAACAAGAACTGATGCAATTTTTAGCCCAAGGACCGGGGTTGTCGGTTCTACTTTATCAGAGAGGTTACCTCACGCTGCATGCCGGCTGCGTAAGAATAGGAGATGGAGCTATAGCGTTCATGGGAGAATCCGGGGCGGGTAAATCCACCATTGCTGCGGCCCTGCACGTCCGAGGGCATGAACTGATAGCGGACGACGTAACCGTCATTAATAATTTCGGAACCAGACCAGAAACGTATCCAGGTTATCCTGGATTGAATTTATTGCCTGACGGAGCCAAGCATTTCGGCGCTCGGTTCGAGAAGTTTGTGAACACTACCACGCTGGATGCTAAAACCAGGTTTCATTTGCAATCGGGATTGCCGCAGGTTCCCATACCACTGACCAAGATCTATTTGCTATGCGACGGGCCTCATTCTAGTATCACTCCTTTGGCCGGCCATAGAGCGGCATATGAACTGGTCAAACATTCTTACTGGATCCGTGTCATGCACGATTTTAGGCCGTCACTGTATTTTCTCCGATGCGCACAACTGAGCGCCGCAATTCCCATCATGATGTTGATGAGGCCGAAAGAAATGTCGGCATTGCCCCGGATAGCGGATAGCATCGAAAAAGACGCCCTGTTGAGTGGAGCTGGGCGGCCATTCCCCGATCCGTTATAGTTTCTCTCAAAATG
Organism: Desulfomonilales bacterium; assembly: GCA_038205805.1. Taxonomy (GTDB): domain Bacteria; phylum Desulfobacterota; class Desulfomonilia; order Desulfomonilales; family Desulfomonilaceae; genus JBBSBY01. The sequence continues at coordinate 14,150 of JBBRBO010000022.1, read as the reverse complement.
ATCTTGTATTCTGAACGTATGGAAGGACGTTGCGTGGAAAGCGCCCTCATCAAGAGGAATATATGAAAGTGCTACTGATTCCAAATCCTGTATTGGAGCTAGGTAAGCCGAAGCCGTATGTCCCGCTCGGGATACTCTCTTTAGCCACGATACTCAAGAAGGACGGCTTTCAGGCGGAAATCCTTGACGTAAATGAGATTTGCCAAGATACCTCGTACAGCGCCATGCCGGACGCTATATGCGCCTGTGAACCTGATGTTGTGGGCTTCTCGACCTGGTGTAATTATTACCTCGACGTAATCAAGACAGCAGCTATTATCCGTAAGCGTCTGCCGCACACCAAGATTATCTTCGGCGGAGTCCAAGCGACTCATACGGACAAAGAAACCCTCGAGGAGTTCCCCCATATCGACGTGGTGGCGAGAGGGGAATGTGATCTCACAATCAGCAGAATCATCAGCTCTATTCATGACCCCGATGCCTTGCAATCTGTGCCGGGAGTAAGCTTTATGCGCGATGGTAAGCTGGTCAGAACCACTTCCCAAGGACCTGTTCAGGATCTGAACCTCCTGCCGTTACCGGATTACAGCTTACTCCCCTCAATGGAAAAGATTTACCGAGTCGGAATCGATGTGGGGCGAGGTTGCCCCTTCCAATGCGGCTATTGCGTCGCGAATAGTATGGGGCAAGGAAAATTCAGGCAGCGATCAGTAGAAAATGTAGTCACCATGGTTAAGCGTCTAATTGCCGATTACGGGGCAAAACTATTCCGATTCGAACATGATATGCTGACTCTTAACCGAAAGTGGTTGATTCATCTGTGCACAGCCCTGGAAAATGAAAATTTGGAAATTGAATGGGAATGCTTTTCTCGAATCGACACCATAGATGATGAGATGATCGCTCACATGAAGGCCTCAGGTTGCTCCTATATCTATTTCGGTATTGAGACGGGCTCGCCGCGAATGCAGAGGTTGCTCAACAAGCGACTCGACCTGAGCCTTGCCCCTACCGTAATTCGCAAAGTTAGTGACGCAGGTATAGAAAATTCGTCCGGTTTCATCTTTGGGTTCCCACAAGAGCGGCAGGCGGATATGGCCCAAACTATGCGCCTCATACTGGAAATTTTCTTCTGCAATGACAAACGTTTTTGCGAGCCGATGATATGGTCTCTGGTACCGTTTCCAGGTAGCCCCCTCTTTCAAGAGTTCGGTAAGAACTTGGGTTTGGACGAACACACTTCAATATTCGCCACGTCTTCGTCAACATGGATCGATCCGGAATTTATTAAGAAATATCCCCAGGTGTCTTCCGTCTATTACCATTTCCTCTCAGAACACGTGAGCAGAGGTGTTTTCTTGAGGGTAGTGTTCATCATGAGAGCTTTAATATATCTGAAATATACGGCTTTGGCGTTGTTGAAAGATCCGGCGCTTGCTTACCCCGAAAGCCTGCTTAATAACATCATGGCGTTATCTCTACCGGAAGGGAACATGTTTCACGCAAGCCTTGATGAAGCGAGATCTATAGCGGCTGAGTTTATTACGAAAACGTTTGGCTGCCGCGATTTTAAAGATCACTATATACATGATGTACTCAAATTAGATCTTGCGCTAAGCGGTAAGGAACATAGGACTGGTAAGGAGGGGGTTGCGATCATCAAGCAATTTTCCTATGACGTCATGGCCTTCATGAAGGAGGCGAAAGCGAACCGATTCCAGCATCTACCGGTAATGCGTAAAGGGGAGTGCTCGGTGCTCTTCAGAAAACGCGGCGACGATCAGGTGGATTGCGTTAAACTACCCGACAGCTTTAAGGGTATTGGCTCCAATGTTGTGTTAGGGAAGGTGGGCTCGTGAACGGTTACCAATGAGTGATACATTTCTGGTTGAGACCTGCTATCGGAGCCGCTTGTCCCTTTCCTTCGAGTGCTGTGTGTGACGGTGATGGGGGAGCAACCGAGAGATGACGCACACTTCTCGTTTTTTATGCCGATATGCTTTCACAAAAGTAAAATCGGTGGAGCTTTTGTTGCAAAGCAGGTAGCCGCGATTGCAAAAGTTCGCATGAAAGTCTCGCATCCGGAATGCGACGTACAACGACCACATGCAAGGATTTTCGGTATGGGAATTGAAAACCCCCCAGCCCCCCTCGTCAGGGGGGTAAGCGTCGGCTCTGAGTCAAAGGGTCGTCAGCCGGTATCCATACGTCCTCCTAACAAAGGAGATATAGGGGGTTTAATCCTAAAGCTTTCCAAGATAGTGACACTTTCATGAATCGTTGTGACGATAAGTCATGGTCGTTCTTGGAGAGAGGTTCGGGGAGAAGCCTTCTTTCAAGAAGGTTCTCCCCGATGTTACTTGGTTGATAGGACATTGGTATCACTGGGTAAGAGACATAGTGACTATCTCAGGGCCATTGCCGACATCCGTGCTCTTGCCGTGGCGCTGCTTATGGGACGAACCCCCGCGGCCGGGACGTGCGCATCCTGGACCTCCATCCACCGGCGGATCATAATAAACGGGAGCTTGGGGCCGTGGTTTTACGCTAAGCTGCGCCAACGTCCCGAATGTGGCCTTGATCCCGAGATATACGCAGCGTTTGAGCGAGCATACCGACAGTCGGCCCTTCAAGCGCTTTCCAGGCAAGCTACGCTCATGGTGGTGTTGGACGCCCTTAACCGCAAGGGCATCGAAGCAGTAGCGCTCAAGGGCTCGTATTTGGCCGCCGTGGTGTACAAGGACGCGGCCCTTCGCCCCATGACCGACATCGACCTTCTCGTGAGCGACCACCGTTTTCAGCAAACCGCTCAGGAGCTGCACGCCTTGGGGTATGCGGCGGTCGTCCCGCTGGATTGGGAAGCGGAACTCTTCGGGTTACCCGTCACCTGCGAGAAGCGGGGTTCACCCACAGGTTGCGTGGATCTTCACCGTCGCATTCGGGCAATGGACTATTATACTCTCGATGCGGAAGTACTTCGGCAAGACGCCACAGCGACCGAGGTCTACGGCCGCCGGGTGTTCTACCTCTCTCCGGAGCTGAATCTCATTCATTTAGCCGTACACACGCTGAATCACAGCGATATGGTGAGAGATTGGCTCGATATGGCGGCGCTTCTCCACAGCCTGCCCCTGGATTGGGACAAGCTGATGCGGCAGGCGCGCCCGCTGGGTGTAATGCGACCCCTCTACTGGGTCATGGGCGAACTGACGCGGTATTGGGGCGTATCTCCTCCCGAGTGGGTACTTGCCGAATTGGCCGCGTATTCTCCCAGACCGCTGGAGGACAGGGTTATCCACCACCGACTACGCTACCCATGGAGGCTCGCGTCGCGGCTAGGCTCTTTGCCTGATTGGGGAACGCGCCTGAAGTATCTCCGTTGGAAGCTCATCCCAACCGCGAAGGCTCACGAATCGGGCGCACGGTCCAGGCGCCATTATCTGAAATCTAAAGTAAGGTTGTTTTTTCACTTTTGGGGGAGTTAAAGTATAGGGTAACCGCTCAACACGAATGGGCGCCTATTAGGGCTCACCGTTGGAGGCACGCAGGGAAGGTGATTCTCCCTCGTCTCGACCAAGCGCAGAGCCATCTCAAGCTCGGTGAAAGATCAAAAACGAAGTCCCCGGTGTCTTGATGATATGGTAAGTTGACGGAGACCCATTGACTAAATATGCGCTATACTATATGCGACCTTGTGTCGAAGGTTTTCATTTGCGAAAATGTATACTCTGCTTTCGGTAATCGTCTATTACCTTAAGAAGAATGCGCCCGCGCGCTATGGTCCGCCACTCGACAAGGGAGTGCAATACTATTGGAGGAGACATCATGAAAGGCATATTGATAAGTTGGATTGTGAGCACCGGTGTTATATTGTTAACGGCGTATGTATTGCCGGGAATCGCCGTGGAAAGCTTAGTTTCCGCGTTCATTGCCGCTGCGGTCCTAGGAATTCTGAATGCTCTGGTAAAGCCTATTCTCTTTTTTCTCACGCTGCCTATAACCATACTGACATTGGGTCTTTTTCTCCTTGTCCTGAATGGTATCATGATCTGGATTACCAGCGCCCTGGTGCCCGGGTTTAAGGTTCGATCCTTTAGATGGGCGGTCATAGCAGCCATCATCATCAGCATAATATCTTTCATCTTGCAGCGGCTGTTCTAACGGTTTGTTGCGTTTGAAACGGCTCTGCGCCCGATGAAGGCCGGAGGGGATACACATTTCTCCTCCAGACCTCCAATCGTGATTACGAGTGGCGGATGTTTCCTGTCACTGGTTGCCGGGGTGGGTGTCACTCAGTTCCGGTGAACGTAATTATGCCCCTCCGCGCATGGTGCAACCCCTGTTGGCGCATGCGAGAGAATTTCTCTCCATTCAGATGTGCAAATAGCGCTCACGCGGACGGTCTCGGGCGGAAAACCCCCTCATTTTGTATTGTCAACCTATGAACATGTTTAGGACAATACTCGAAGGGGGGAATTTCAACCCAAGTATGTATCCCCGTTTGCCGTAGCGGCGTACTTTTGACCGCGCCGTAAACTCATTTCTTTGTCTCAAATGAGCGGTATGGCACAAATTTTGGTGAATCTCATTTTCGCTTTCCGTGCGGATTTCATTGCTTTACCACTATTGTTGTACCTAAGCTCCGTACGTTGCGCCGACTTATGGCATATTTGCTGCAAGCTATGTTGGTGTACGTTAATTACTACCCGGGAGGTTCACTACATGAACTGGGACACAGTTAAAGGCAATTGGAAGCAATTTAGCGGCAAAGTGCAAGAAAAATGGGGCAAACTTACGGATGATGACATGGACGTTATTCAAGGTCAACGAGATCAGTTGGTAGGTAAACTTCAGGAACGCTACGGCATGGCTAAAGATGAAGCCGAACGTGAAGCCGATCAATTTAGTTCGAATCTTTAGAAACTTTCACGGATGTATGTAGTCTGTACATTCCGAGGGCGCCCACTCGGCGCTCTCGCCTATCAAGATTGTGTCGGACGCAATACGCCCGACATTTGTATGCGTTGAATCGGCGCGTTATATTATGTGAATTGTTGAAAGGTAACGAGAATGCTACAGAGCGTTAATGAATTGGACACATATACCTTACTTGCCGCCGACGGAGAAATCGGGGAACTTAAGGGTTTTTACTTCAATGAAGGCACCTGGGATACGCCGTATCTTATCGCCGACACAGGTATATGGTTACCCGGCCGAACCATAGTAATCGCAACCGAAGCGCTCGGTATCTTTGATCCAAAAGCAAAACGCATTCAAGTAAACTTAACCAAAGACAAAATAAAAAACAGCCCCGAAGTCGATGACGATAAGCCCCTTACCCACGAGTTGGAAAAAAAGATCACACTATATTATAGCTGGAAAGATTCCGGCGCCCTGGTCCCGCAACAGGCTACGCCCACACAACTGTTTCGCAGCACGAGCGCATTAATTAATCAATACATCCACGCTCAAGACGGTGATTTGGGCCATGTGGAAGATCTCCTCGTAGATGACGAAATTTGGAAGATCCGTTACCTGGTAGTAGACACCCGCAACTGGTGGCCGGGTAAAAAGGTTATTATCGCTCCGGATTTCGTGCGCCAGGTCACGTGGGAAGCCGACAAAGTATTCATTGATCTCAAGAGAGAAACCGTAAAATCGTCTCCGGAGTATCAACCGGAGGCCTTACCGGATAGAAAATACGAAGAACGCCTTTACGGATTCTACGGGAAGCAGGGTTACTGGGCTGACAAGAGCGATTGCATCTGTCAACAGGAGTGCCGAGATTCCTCTCCGACATTATAGGGGGCGCAATGAAAAAAACCGTAATGCTGAGTTTTCTGTTGGTGTTGATAATAGGCTCGGTTCCGTTGTACGCAGAAACCGAGCCGCTAATGCCTCCTGAGGCTGCCCTCAAGAACATGGCGAGAGCGAGTGACCTACTCGGCAAAGCCGTGTCCAACACAAAAGGAGACGATCTTGGCAGAATACAGGACCTCATCGTCGATCAGACGGGGACCATAGCCTTCGTTATCATCGGTTCAGGTGGTGTAATGGGCGTCGGAGATAGACTCTCCCCCGTGCCGTGGGCCACGCTGCAAGCGGGACTCAAGCCGTCAAAAGACCGTATAATCGCCAATTTGGACAAAGAAACCCTGGCCAACGCTCCTATGTTTGAGGCCAAGAAATGGCCCAATTTTTCCGATTCGCAGTGGATGAAGAAAGTTTCCGATTACTTTCATTCCTTGGAAAAACCCGGTATATCACCGAATCCCAATGCTCGATAACTGGATTATCGCTACACACGGTAGCTATAAGCAATATGTCGATTAGTCAAAGGAGAAACAGACATGATGAAACTAGGTATGATCGTTCTTTCCATTACATTGATTGCTCTCGGAACGGTTTCCTCGTTCGCAGCAACAACCACCACCGAGGCGAACCCGAAGGTTGCGCCCGTCGCCACACCCGCCGACAAGAGCTTGGCCACCAGCTCTGCAGCAGCGCCCGCCGCCAAAGACGGTCAAGTGACCGTGCCACTGGATAGAGCCGGCGGTCAAGAACGCGTAAGCCAAGTTATTGGTATGAACGTAACGGACCATGCAAACCACAAACTAGGTAGTGTAAATGACATGATCGTCAATCAGGACGGCCGTATTCTTTTCGTCATCCTGTCTCATGGCGGTTTTCTCGGAATCGGCGACAAGTTGGTTCCTATTCCCTGGAACTCTCTCAAGGCGAACGGCGCGGTTGACACCGATAAAAACGCGCTCGTCATCAACATGACCAAAGAACAAATGGAAAAAGCCCCTAACTTTGAGAGCAAAACGTGGCCGAACTTCGGCGACAGCGAATGGGGAACCCGCATAAGCAACTACTTTAACTCCTTCCGCAACGACAGGGACAATGCTCCGGCATCAAGGCCCGGACCCGACAACACTCAGCCTGCCGGTAAGATGATTCCCGCGCCGGCCACTTCACCGGCTCCGGTAGCACCCGCTCCGGCGACTACTAAGTAAGCTTTACCTAAACTACGCATACGAGGGGGCGAATTCGCTTTCCTCGTATGTCACCACGAAAAAATCGGCTGGTTTAAGGTCGATTTTTTCCGTCTCATAAGGGAAAGTACAGTTGCTCAAGTTGTGCGCTTCCTATCGTCCGATGTGGCCTTACCTTAGGTCTAAGTAAATTTGAACTCTCATGGGATCGCATTCCGTACACATCATAGAAGGACGGCTTAGCGTAATCCCCATGTTTACATTCGAATAACAGCGCCCTTTCCGATGCCCAATGGCCGAAGAATTTCCGATAACTATCTCTCACTTACAACCCGGTTCATCACCGATCCCGATGCTCGATAACGGATTACCGCTACACGCTGTAGCTATGAGCAATGTGTCAATTAGTCAAAGGAGCACCAGACATGACGAAATTAGGTATGATCGTCCTTTCCATTACGTTGATTGCTTTTGCAACGGTTTTCTCGTTCGCGGCGCCGACCGCCACTGAGGCGAACCCGAAGGTTGCGCCCGCCGCCACACCCGCAGACAAGAGCTTGGCAATCAGCTCCGCGGCGGCCCCCAATAAAGATGGTCAGGTCACTGTTCATTTGGACAAAGCTCGCGGCCAAGAACGAGTGAGCCAGATAACGGGAATGAACGTAACGGACGGCCAAAACCACAAACTGGGTAGCGTAAACGACATGATCGTCAATCAAGACGGCCGTATTGTTTACGTTATTCTCTCTCATGGCGGTTTCCTCGGCATCGGCGACAAGCTCGTGCCTATTCCCTGGAATACTCTCCGGGCGAACGGCGCTGTTGATGCCGACAAGTATGCGCTCGTCATCGATATGACTAAAGAACAAATTGAACAAGCCCCCAACTTTGAGAGCAAAACGTGGCCGAACTTCGGCGATAGCGAATGGGGAACTCGCATAAGCAATTACTTTAACTCCTTTCGTAAAGGCAAGGAAAATGCCCCTGCGGGTAAGGAAGGCGCTTACATGGGGACGCCTGATCCCAATACTCAGCACGGTTCAGAGGCTCGCACCGGTGGTTCACCGGCCACCAGCGGAACCGACACCACAAAACCGGCCGGTAGTATCGCTACCTCTCCGGCCACTTCACCGGCTCCGGGTGACAAGCCGGTCAATCCCGCCCCTGCCGGAAAGTAACGGACCGTACTACGTATGCGGCATGAGCCATTAGAGAAGGCAAAGCCGCGCCTCCTCATGGCCCCAAGTCGTCGCCGCGAAGCGAGATCTCATCTCTATAATTGTCCCGCTAAGCGCTCCCCACGACAAAAAGCGCTTAACTTGGTCTTGTAAGGCTCGTGTGGTTTGAATCCGCTTGCGTAGCGGATCGTTATTTCCTGCGAAACGGATCTATCTTAAGAAAGCGCATCATTTCCTCTACTGGACCGTAGTCCAGCGGTTCGGCAAAGGCCTGAAGCTGCGCAGCCGTAAGCACGGGAGCCCCCTGCGGCGCCGAGAGGAGCGCCTGTTTCACCTTATCCGCAAGAGCGGCGGGTGTCTGCGTCAACATGGCCACGGGCCATTCCGGATAGAGCGCAGTGCTGCACAGGAGATCAAACCCTTCGTGGCGCATTGGGTTGAGCACACGATAGTCCTTCAGATTAATCTTGCCTTCTTTTACAAGCTTTTCCAGGATACCGGTTCTAATGGTTCCAACATCGGCCTTTCCATCGCGCACAGCGTAGACCACGCCGTCGTGAGTTATGCCTTCGGTAATGGTTTTGCAGTCCTTTTCAGGGACTATTCCCTGTTTTACGATCTCGTACTTTTGGTAAATCCAACCGCCCGCCGACGAAAACTTGGTGACCATGAGACGTTTGTCCCGCATATCCTGGATGGATCGAATGGGAGAAACGCTTTTTACGAAAATAACCCCGCCGAATTTGGTTCCTACATCTCTAGGTTCCAAGGTGACCAGCGGTGTAGCGCCGTACCTCATTTTGACTTTGATGAACAGAATAGGATTGACCAGCAACAATGCCGACGGATTGTCATGACAAAACGGCATGACTTGCACGAACTCCAGAGGTGTCAGGACAACGTTCTCATCCAGTTTGGCGCCGAGATACGAGCCGAGCGCTCCCCAATTCTCCTGGACCTTTTCAGGGCCTCTCAGAGCAAGAATACCGATCTTTACCTCAGCCGCCGCGCGGGAACACGCAATCAACGCCGCAAAGCACGCCACACCCACAAATAACCCCCGTTTCATACTCACACCTTTCGTGAGGTAAGCGGCCCCCCACATGTTTTGTCATACACGCGTCACGCAGCGCTTTCCTCCGATTTACGGTTTTTACTTGGAAATTCCGCCACTATGTGTATGAATAAATAGATTGCTGCTATGAGCAGGTAGAAATTGTCTCAAAACGTTTCGTGACGCGCAAACGTGCTGCAACTCACGCTATTTCGCGGGAATGACTTCCCTTGTTTCCAATACCGGCAGTGGCATTGGATTGCCTATGCGGCGCAATTTGATCGCGTTTTTTCGAATGTTGAGACGGTTAGGTATTCTGCTCCTTTGAACCCTATGGGTCAAGAATAATTTCGCCGGCGCATGGTAAAAAAATGAACTCATGGGCCTCCTTCTCAGGGTTCGGCCTCTTAGTTACTACAGGCCGCACCGAAATATCGCCCACGGCGTCGGCATGGGAAGAGAAAAACTCCCGAATCAAGGAACTGTAACCGTTCACCATAACGAGGAGTCATTATGAAACGAGTCGCTATTGTAACAGGAGGCGCAAGCGGAATAGGCGCCGCCATCGCCTGTGGATTAGCCGCCGCCGATGCTACCGTCCTCATTGCGGATATGAACGAGGCGGACGGGGAAATCAGAGCCCGTGACGCAGGGGGCTCGTTTGTGCACGCGGATCTCACTAAACGAGAGGACTGCCGCAAGATCATCGACGCGGCAATCGAGCGGTATGGGCGAATCGATTTCCTCATTAACAACGCCGGTTTTCAGCATATGGACCCCATCCCCGATTTTCCTGAAGACGAATGGGATAAATTGATAGCGGTCATGCTTACGGCGCCGTTTCTTCTCACCAAATACGCATGGAATCACCTCATAGAATCGAATCGTGGACGCATCGTGAATATCGCCAGCATTCACGGGGTGGTGGCGAGTCCCTACAAAGCGGCGTACGTTGCGGCCAAGCACGGCCTCGTGGGACTCACCAAGAGCGCGGCGCTCGAAGGCGGACCGCACGGCCTCACGGTGAACGCAGTCTGCCCCGGTTACGTGCGCACGCCCCTCGTGGAAAAGCAAATCATAGATCAGGCGCGCACGAGAAACATCCCTGTTGAGGATGTCGAAGAGAAGGTAATGCTGGAACCCGCGGCCATCAAGCGGCTCCTTGATCCCCAAGACATTGCCGCACTCGTGGTGTTCCTGTGTTCCAAGGCGGCGTGGGGGATAACGGGCACGACGCAACTTATCGACCTTGGATGGACGGCCCATTAACTTCGGAGGGAATCGGCGCTCCGGGCGTGACACGGCTTAAGCGAGCTAAGATCGGTAGATAGTGTTTCTCCTTGAGAGCGCCCTTAGTAATCTCAAATGGTTGCATAATACCTCCTGGTGATTGACTATTCGGGTTATCTATCGTTCAGCTTACGACGGTAAAACGGATTGCCGACTCCTGAGGCCGCTGCGAAAAAAAACGGTTGACTTTGCCGTCGGTGTCTGTAGAGTTACGGTAATTTTGTTCATCGTCCGACGGGGCTCTCCGGGCGGCCAGACGAGTTTAGCGGCCCGGGATCCGTGACCGTCGGCGAATCATTCGCCGGAGTCGGCATGTCATTTAACGTGCGTTGGGTATGGGTAATCTTGCTTGCTGTCCCCTTATTGGCGTCTTGCTCCAACCTCTCGAGGCTTGAGAAGTCGGGCGCCTGCATGAGGGCCGACGCCGGCGCTCCGCACAAGAAGGTCAAAGCCCAGCGCTGCTCGGCCGGCCTTTCCGACTCACCCTTTGAAGCGGCGTTATGTTCCTTGAGCTATTACGGTTCGAAACTCACCGGCGGTAAATTATCTTCAGATAAATCCGGCCCCGCCTGTAACCTTAACGATCTTTACACCGGCAAGAAAAACCCCAAAGCCCCGGACCTTCAGTTTCCCATAGACGGTGGAGTGCTCTCGTCCGGCTTTGGCTACAGACGGGGCGTGTTCCACAGCGGCCTCGACATAGCCGCGTGCAAAGGCGAACCCATCCACGCATGTGCGGACGGTCAGGTCCTCTTCACGGGAAGCAGGAAGGGCTACAGGAGTTACGGTCAAGCCGTGATGATAGATCACGGGGACGATTGCATGACCCACTACGCCCATCTGAGCCGCATTCTCGTGCGCAAGGGCAAAAAGGTTGCAGCCGGCGACGTTATCGGACTGGTGGGCAGCACTGGGAGATCCACAAGCCCGCATCTGCACCTAGAAGTCAGGGTAGGGTCGCAGCTCTATAACCCCATGGCCTATTTCGCTCCAGGCGAAGTCAAAAAGGTCGATATAGCCCGCAGCTTTACGGACACGCCGATGGGTCCGGTTAGAGCGAGAAAACGCCTCTCCGCCCGACCGTAATACCAATACCCACTCAACGAGTACTATCGGCGAGCGCCTTGTTTACATCAGGATTCCTCCCAAAACCCTCTCCAAGACTTATCCTATTGCCAAACCGGCTTTTCTCAAGGGGAAATGCCGCTTTTCGGTAAGCATTCAGTTACTAGCGGCAAATCGCGATTGCTGTTTAAGAATATTAGATAGTTACAGTATCGCTCCCGCACGTAACTGAAGGGTTACGCTTTTCGGTGATTGACACGCATTTCTCGGATGTCGTTGGAAAACCCGGTCTTCCAATAAAAGCTCCGCAAATCTTACTTCTATGAAAGCACATGGGCGCTAAACGAGCCGGCGCGAACATGATCCTCGGCAAGCGTCATTGAAGTCGCATCCTCTCGCAATCGTCCCATGGTATGGGAAGAAGACAAACGCCCCTCTCCAAACATGGAGATTGGTTCGGGGTTGAGGATTATCGGCTCTTACGGCCGCTGCAGGTCGGCGACATTCATCCGATGCGTCCTGCCCTCTCGTAGATGTACACGCATCAGTGGAATTGCGATTCTTCGGTAATAGCTTACCGGACAGAGAAGAGCCTTTCGCCTCCTGAAACTTTCCAAAAGTTTTTCATCACATTGTGCAAAGAGAGGTTCTATCAGCTATAATTCCATGATATACTACTATACTACCTTGTCAAGTCAAAAAAGTAAAATGTCCTCTGGAGCGGCGCAGCGCCGTTTTGCCTCCCGTGCGGAAGCTCGGCAGGCGACATGAAGTGAAGAGGGCGACTCACCATCGCGCCTCAAGTAGAAGAATCGCGTACAAAACCTTAATCAGAAGTACTATCGGGTGACCCTTCTTGAAAGAAGTTTCTCCCCAAACGCCTGTCTAAGAACTTGCGCAGTTGCGGAATCGGTTTTGCTCAAGGAGAATATGTCCCTTCCGCCTATTCAATTATGTGAAAGCATCACTATAAAACATTGCAAAAACCCGTTTGTGGAAAACCCCACAGCGCTTACGTTCGTCACGTCAGATTCGGTATACGACTTCGTCTTTCGAAATGAAAAAAGGATCGTGCAAGCACAATCCTCAACTTTCCCGAGTGGAGTTCGGTATGATGGAGTCAGCCTTCTAAAATCGAACGCAGCTCCTTGAGTTCTTTCTTGATTTCCATAAGGATTTCGCGGTAATCCGCGTGTTCCATGGAAAGCGCCGCATCATTCGAAGAGGCTTCGGCAAGGGCTTCGGCGTCTTCTTTAGCTTTTGCGGTCTTGGCCGTGGGTTTCTTGATCTTCTTCTCAGCCGTAGACTGCTTTTTCATCTCTTGAAGACGTTTTTTGGCGCCCGCAATGGTGAATTTCTCATCGTAGAGCAGGTGTTTGATTTCGAGTAGAAGTTCAAGATCTTTTTTGTGGTATAAGCGCTGCCTTGCTCGTGTGCGTGTAGGTTTGAGAATTTTGAATTCCGACTCCCAGTACCTGAGAACGTAAGGCTCCACGTTCAGGATTTCGCTCACTTCACCGATTTTAAAGTACTGTTTCTCGGGAATTGCGATAGTCATAATTCGACCACCCCTCAAAAAAATGAGAATCCAAAACAGTCATTCGGCAGAATCAAGGCCTTTGGCGTCTCTCAACACTTGATTTTGTCTCTAGGGGGTGTTACTCTCTAACAGAAGCGCCGAATTCCCGTCCAAGCGCCGCCAATACGTGAGAGTGAACCCGCTGAACGTCCTCATCGGTTAAGGTCCGATCCTCAGACTGATACCGAATCCGAAAAGCCAAACTTCGGCGGCCTTTCGGTATTGATTCTCCTCGATATAAATCGAATAAGTTCACGGACCTGATAATATCATGGCCCAAGTGTGAAATCAAGCGTTTAATCATGTCACTCGAAACTTTTTCTTCAACGATGATTGATAAATCCCTCTCTATAAAAGGGTAGCGGGGTATCGCCACAAATCTTCCGTCATTCCTTATATTCTCGAACATCGGCTCGAGCGAAATCTCGCTAATATAAAGCTTCTTATCAAGATCGTGCTCACGTGCCTTAAATGCAACTAATTCTCCAACATATCCTATGCTTAACCCGTTCAACAGCACATCCGCCGATTTCCCCGGATGGAGAAAAGGCGCCGTTGACGGCGCATACTTAGCCTCGAGTCCAAACCCTTCAAGCAGATTCTCCAACGCGCCTTTTACGTCGAAAAAATCAACGTCCTCATCGCATCGCTCATTCCAAACGAGAGGCCTTCTGAGGCCGGTCAACAAAACTGCAAGCTTTAGGTCTTCCCGGGGGAGATCGGCGCCTGAGACGGCTGTGAACGTCTTTCCTACCTCATAGAGCTTGAGATCCTCATTCCGGAAGTTGATGTTCCTCTTCGCCGTCTGAAGCAATCCCGGAATCAACGACGTCCTCATGTGCGTGTAGTCTTCCGTGAGAGGGTTCAGCAACACAGGGGGTTCGGCGCCTGTTGGATTGAATTCGCCTGCCTCCTTTTGCGAAACGAACGACATGGTGATGATTTCCAGGAAGCCCGACGCCGTCATGAGGTCCGCGGCTAGGGTT